>JAIRQU010000112.1 GCA_031256305.1 Burkholderiaceae bacterium | reverse complement strand
TTTGCAAATGAGAATTACTCTCAATTGTAAAACCGTCCGGCCCGGCCAGCGCCCAGTCGCGCGCGCCTTCAGCTTGGTTGCACCCGCCTCACGCCTTAATCATCCGCCGCCCTGTTCCGCAGCCTGCAACGCCCAGCGCGGGCGCACGTCGAAGGCGTAGTCGCAGCGGGCCGCATCGACGCCCGCTTGCAGCCGCAACGCAGCGGTCAAGGCAATCATGGCGCCGTTGTCGGTGCATAGGTGCAGATCGGGGTAATGCACGCGCACGCCGCGCGCGGCGCAGGCGGCATCGAGTTCGGCGCGCAGGCGCGCATTGACGCTCACGCCACCGGCCACGACCAAGCGATCCAGCCCGGTTTGCCGCAGCGCGGCGAGTGACTTCTTCACCAGCACCTCGACGATGGCTGCCTGAATGCTGGCGGCCAGGTTGGCGCGCGCCAGTTCGCACACATTGCCCAGCTTGCGCACTTGGGTGAGCGCGGCGGTTTTCAGGCCGGCAAAGCTGAAGTCCAGATCGCCGCTGTGCAGCAGAGGGCGCGGCAGCGCATAGGCTTGCGCGTCGCCAAAGTCGGCCAGGCGCGCCAGTTCCGGGCCGCCGGGGTAGCCCAGCCCTAGCAGCTTGGCCGATTTGTCGAAGGCCTCGCCCGCGGCGTCGTCTATGGTTTCGCCCAGCAGCGCGTAGCGGCCCACGCCATCAACGCGCATCAGTTGCGTGTGCCCCCCCGACACCAGCAGCGCGACAAACGGAAATTGCGGCGCGTCGACGCCGAGAAACGGCGAGAGCAAATGCCCTTCCAGGTGATGCACGCCCAGTGCGGGCTTGCCCAGCGCCGCCGCCAGCGCGCAGGCCACGCCCGCGCCCGCCAGCAGCGCGCCAGCCAGCCCCGGCCCGCGCGTATAGGCCACCACGTCAATGGCGCTCAAGGGCTGGCGCGCATCGGCCAGCACCTGTTGCGCAAGCGGCAGCACGCGCCGGATGTGGTCGCGGCTGGCCAGTTCCGGCACCACGCCGCCGTAGTCGGCGTGCATCGTCGCCTGCGTGTGCAGCGCGTGCGCCAGCAACGCGGGCACGCCCGCGCCGGGGCGCATGTCGGCGCTGACCAGCGCGACACCCGTTTCGTCACAGGATGATTCGATACCCAATACCTGCATGGCGGTAATCCTCGGCGTTGCCCCTCTCAATACCCCGGCTTGGCGCCGGGCCTGCGGCGCGCGAACAGCCCGGCGGCGCGCGCGCCCTGGCGGCCAAAGCGCTCGCGGCGCGCCACTTTGGGATCGACGCTCAGGGGCCGGTAAATCTCCACCCGGTCCTGGTCGCGCAGCGGCTGGCCGGGCGGGGCGGGCCGTCCCCACACGCCTACGCCCGCCACGCCCAGATCAAGCGCCGGGTCACGCGCGCACAAGCCGCTGGCCTGCACCGCATCGCGCACGGTACTGCCTTCGGGCAGGCGCACTTCAACCTGTTCCACCTGCCGCGCGGCGGGAGAATAGACGACGGTGATGTCCAGCAGCGTCGCCGTCATGCCGCGGCTCCGCCGCCATACACCTGCTCGGCGCGCTGCACGAAGGCATCGACCAGACTGGCGGCAATCTTGTCGAACACCGGGCCGACCAGCCGTGCCAGCAAGCCGCTGGAAAAGCCGTAATCGAGCGCCAGATCGACGCGACAGGCGCGCTCGCCGGCCTGCCCGACGGGGGTGAAAAGCCAGCGCCCTTCGAGCCTGGAAAAGGGGCCGCTGACCAGATGCAGGCGCTCTTCGAGCACGCCCGATACGCCGATGACGTGCACGTTGCGCGTAACAAAGGATTGCTTGACGCCCATGAACGCCAAGCCCAGCTCGGCTTGCATACCCTGCGCATCGCGCGTCATCACGCGCGCATGGCTGCACCACGGCAGGAATTGCGGATAGCGTTCGGGATCGGTCACCAGGTCGAACATCTCCCGCGCGGAATACCAGATCAGGACGGACTTGCGAACGGTTTTCATAGAATGCACGCTTGCGCTCGAATTGTGTTTGGAACCTGGGAAGCCATGCGCGTCCGTGATTCTAGGGAACCGCTGAATAACCATTCCGCGCGCGTTCCCGTCGCAAGCGCCGCCCGCCATCATGACCGCCAAAAGTAAATCTACCGACAAATCCATCGCCAAGAACCCGGTCATTGCCGAAAACAAGAAGGCCATATTCAACTATTTTTTTGAAGACCGCTTTGAGACCGGCATGGTGCTGGAAGGCTGGGAAGTCAAGGCCCTGCGCGCGGGCAAGGCGCAACTGACCGATGGCTACGTGGTCATCCGCAACGCCGAACTGTTCGTCATCGGCTGTCAGATCAATCCCCTGGGCACCGCCAGCACCCACGTGCGGCCCGACGCCGCGCGCACCCGCAAGCTGCTGATGCACGCCGACGAAATCCGGCGGCTGATCGGCAAGGTCGAGCAAAAGGGCTACACGCTGGTGCCGCTGAACCTGCATTGGAAGAGCGGGCGCGTCAAGTGCGAAATCGCCCTGGCCAAGGGCAAGGCCAGTCATGACAAGCGCGCCACCATCAAGGAGCGCGAAGGCAAGCGCGAGGTGGAACGGGCGCTCAAAACCAACAGCCGTTGAGCGCGCCGCCAGACGCGCACTCTGGATAATTACGTCTTTGGATGAGGATGCCCCCATGACCAATTTGTTCAAACGCATGCCAGCGCGCTTTTTGCGGGGATGTGCGCCGATGCGCCGTTCCCCGCGCCTGACCGGGTTGACCGGCGCTTGCGTGGCGTTAAGCGCGGCGCTGCTGGCAGGTTGCAGTCCCGGCAAACAAGGCAACCCAGGCCAGACGCAAGCCAGCGCGCCGGTTTCGGCAGCCGCGCCAGCGCCCGCCGCATCGGGGCCGCTGAAGATCGGCTTTATCTACGTTGGCCCGGTGGGCGATGGCGGCTGGAGTTTTGCGCACGACAACGCGCGCAAGGCGCTGGGAAAAGACTTTGGCGGCAAGATCGCCACCACTTATGTCGAGAACGTCAACGAGGGGCCGGATGCCGAGCGCGTCATCCGCGACCTGGTGCAACAAGGCGACGAGCTGATCTTCGGCACCAGCTTCGGCTTCATGGAGCCGATGCTCAAGGTTGCCGCCGACACGCCGCAGGTCAAGTTCGAGCACGCCACCGGCTACAAGACCGCGCCCAATCTGGGCACCTACGACGCGCGCACCTATGAGGGCGCCTACATGGCTGGCGTGGTCGCGGGCAAGATGAGCAAAACCGGCGTGCTGGGCGTGGTCGGGTCGGTGCCCATCCCGGAGGTCATCCGCAACATCGACAGCTTCACGCTGGGCGCGCAGGTATTCAACCCCAAGGTCAAGGTGCGCGTGGTGTGGGTCGGCGACTGGAACAACCCTCCCAAGGAAACCGAAGCGGCCACCGCCCTGATTAACGGCGGCGCGGACGTGCTGATGCAAAACACCGATTCGCCCGCCGTACTCAAAACCGCCGAGTCGATGGGCAAGCACGCCTTCGGCTGGGACAGCGACATGCGCGCCTACGGCCCCAAGGCGCACCTGGGTTCGGCCATCATCAACTGGGAACCGTTCTACAAGAAAATCACGCAAGACGTACTGGACGGCTCGTGGCAATCCGGGCCGTATTGGTGGGGCGTCAAGGAAGGCGCGATTGACTTCGTTTCCATCTCCAGCGAGGTGCCGCAAGATGTCAGGGACAAACTCGATAGCGTCAAGTCCGGCCTACGCAGCGGCAGCTTCACCATTTGGCAAGGCCCGATCCAGGACAACACCGGCAAGACTGCGCTGGCCACCGGTCAAGCGGCCAACGACGCCTTTCTCAGACGCATCAACTTCTACGTGCAAGGCGTGGAAGGCCAGATTCCGGGCGGCGAGCACAAGTAGCCGCCGATGATGCCGCGCCATCGCCTGGCCGTACATCCTGGCGTCAGGAGTTATTAACCAACCGCCCCAGCTTATGTCATGCGGAGATTGGAACCGGCCGTGGCCATATAACCGTCCAGCGCTTGCAACAAATGGCCCGGAGCGCTCATCTGGCGCGTCAGCGTTTGCCCGGCCTGGATCTCCTGCGCGGTCATGCCGCTGGCCAGCGCCGAACGATGGCCAACCGCGGCATTGCCGCTTGAAGCATCCCGGAGCGCCGACAGGCTGAACAAGGCGTAGGCCGCCACCTTGCTGCGGGGAACGCCCTGGCCGTTGGCATAGGCCAGGCCCAGGTTACTCTGCGCCACGGCGTCTCCCTGCGCCGCCGCCTTGCGGAACCATTGCACGGCCTGACCGTAGTCGCGCGGCACGCCCAGTCCACTGGCATAGAACCCGCCCAGGCTCGATTGCGCCGAGGCAAGGCCCTGTTGCGCGGCCTTGAGCAGCCACTGCGCCGCCTGGCTGTAATCGCGCGGCACGCCCCGCCCGCTGATCTAGAGAAAGCCCAGGTTGTTCTGTGGCGGCGCCAGGCCCTGCCGCCCCGCCCTGCGCC
>JAIRQU010000120.1 GCA_031256305.1 Burkholderiaceae bacterium | reverse complement strand
TCGCTGCTCAGTTTCGTTTATATCGTGCCGCGGCATCCGGCTTCTACACGCGAAACCGCCACCCTGCCCTACGCGGCTCTGTCCCGCTCGCTGACCAGTGGCGTGACCCAGGCCGTTTCGGACGCTACCCACGCCATCCAGAGCGCAGTGGATTCCGCCACGGGCAGCAGCGCCAGCACCGCCAGTAGTGTCGTCTCCGCGCTGCTCAGCGGCGTCAATCACGTGGCCTCGGACGTGGCTTCCACAATCGACAACGCCACCCAGCCCAATGTCGATCTGACCACCACGCTGGCCAATGGCGTGACTTCCGTCATCTTGGACGCTACCAGCGCCGTGCAGAACGCGGTCAATGCTTCCGGGGCGTCCAGCGCCGCCAGCGACGTTGTTTCCTCGCTGCTCAACGGTATCAATCACGTGGCATCCACCGCCGCTAGCACGGTCGAGAACGTGTTGCAACCGTCCACCACCGCAGACAGCACGACGACCGATCCCATCAGTACGATCCTCAATAGCGTAAGCCACGTGGCCTCGGACGTGGCAAACACGGTTCAAAGCGTGGCGGATTCTTCCAGCAGCGGCACGGAGACCGCAAGCGGGGTCATTAATAGTGTGAGTAACACGGTTGCCGACACCATCAGTTCAGTAGGTCAAACCGTGGCCGATCTGCTCAATCACCACGCGGCGGCGGTCACGCCCATCGCCTAAGGCGTCCTGCGCCAGCCATTCCGGCGGCGGCAGGCTGCCGGATAACAAGAGGGCCTCGTACAGAGGCCCTCTTTTTTTATTCGCGTCGTCCGCGCGGCACGCGCTTCCACGCTTTTACATCGCACAGCGGACAATCATTCAGCGTGACGCCATCTCTTGCAGCGCCTTGATGCGCACTGGCAGCGGCGGGTGGCTGGCAAAAAGTTGTCCTACGCTGCCGGTGATACCCATCGCCGCCAGGTTTTTGGGCATGTGCTGACCTTCGGCATTCAGTCCGCCCAGGCGCGAAAGCGCCGCAATCATGGCTTGCGGGTTGCCCATGAGTTGCGCCGATCCGTGGTCGGCGCGAAATTCACGCTGGCGCGAAAACCACGCCACGACAATAGCCGCCAGAAAGCCGAACACCACTTGCAACACCGTGGTGGCCAGGTAGTAGCCGATGCCGGGGCCGCGGTTTTCGCCGTCGCGGCGCAGGTAGCCGTCGATCAGTGATCCGGCGATGCGGCTGAGGAAGACCACAAAAGTGTTCATCACGCCCTGAATCAGCGCCATCGTCACCATGTCGCCGTTGGACACATGGGTCATTTCGTGGCCCAGCACCGCTTGCACCTCCTCGCGCGTCATGCTTTGCAGCAAGCCGGTGGAAACCGCGACCAGCGCGGAGTTCTTGAACGCCCCGGTGGCAAAGGCGTTGGGTTCGCCTTCGTATATGCCCACCTCCGGCATTCCGACATGCGCCTGCTGCGCGAACTGGCGCACCGTTTCGACCAGCCAGGCTTCATCGGCGTTGCGCGGCTGCTTGATGATCTGCACGCCCATGCTCATTTTGGCGCTGAATTTGCTCATCAGCAGCGAAACGAACGAACCGGCGAACCCCACCACCAGCGCAAATGCCATCAAGTTCCAGGCATTGCCGGTGTAGCGCCCAATGCCCAGTAAGCTGGTGATGATGCCCACCACCGTCATCACCGCAATGTTGGTCAGGACGTAAAGCAGAATGCGTTTCATGACGTGATGCCTTTCGGTTCAATGGGAGCGCAAGGATACAAGGCCCGCGCCGGCGCGCCCGGTTTACTTGGCGTAGCTGTAAACCCCGCGCCCTGTCTTGCGGCCCAGCCGCCCGGCGGCCACGTATTCGCGCAACAGCGGGCAGGAGCGGTATTTGCTCTCGCCCAGCTCGCGATGCAGCACTTCCATGATCGCCAGGCACACGTCCAGCCCGATCATGTCGGCCAGCGCCAGCGGGCCGATGGGGTGGTTGCAGCCGAGCTTCATGCCCGCGTCGATGTCATCGGGCGTGGCCACCCCTTCGGCCAGCACGTAGAACGCCTCGTTAATCATGGGCACCAACAGCCGGTTGACGACAAAGCCCGCCGAGTTCTTGACGCTGATGGGCGATTTGCCCAGCTTGCCCGCCAGCGCCTTGACCGCGTCGTGCGTGGCGTCGCTGGTTTGCAGGCCGCGCGTAATTTCCACCAACGCCATCATTGGCACCGGGTTGAAAAAGTGCATGCCGACGAACCGGTCGGCCCGGCCCGTGACCGCCGCCAATTCGGTAATCGAAATCGACGAGGTATTGGTGGCGATGATGGCGTCGGGCGCCAGCAGCGCGTCCACCTGCTTGAGAATTTCCCGCTTGATCTGGGCGTTCTCGGTGGCCGCCTCAATCACCAGTTGCGCGCCCTTCAGGTCTTCATAGCGGGTGCTGCCCTTGATGCGCGCCAGCGCCGCGGCCTTGTCGGCCTCGGCCAGCTTGCCCTTGGCGACCAGGCGCTCCAGGCTCTTGCCGATGATCGCCAGCCCCTTATCCACGGCGGCCTGCGCCACATCGACCATCACCACGGGAATGCCGGTTACGGCAAACGCCTGCGCGATGCCATTGCCCATCGTGCCCGCGCCCACCACGCCTGCGGTTTGAATAGCCATTTCGCTGTGTCCCTTGCGATAGAGTAAAAGCTCAACCCATTATCGCCATTCCAGCGCCTTCATCCATGTCCCGCAGCCCCGCTGTTTTCGCCCAATACCTCCTGCCCAAGACCGCGCTGACGCAAATGGCGGGGCGCTTGGCGCGCGCGCGCGGCGGCGCGGCAACCACCTGGGCCATCCGGCGCTTTATCGCGCGCTACGGCGTCGATATGGCCGAGGCCCCCGACCCCGATCCGGCGCATTACGCCACGTTCAACGATTTCTTCACTCGCCCCTTGCGCGCGGACGCCCGGCCGCTGGCGCGGGCCGATTACCTCAGCCCGGTCGATGGCGCGATCAGCCAGTTGGGCGATATCCGGGCCGGTCAAATCTTTCAGGCCAAGGGTCACACGTACAGTGTTCAGACCCTGCTGGCGGGCGATACCAGGCTGGCCGCGCCGTTTGCCGATGGGCAATTCGCCACGCTCTACCTTAGCCCGCGCGACTACCACCGCATCCACATGCCGTGCGCCGGACGCCTGACGCAAATGATCCATGTGCCCGGCGCGCTGTTTTCCGTTAACCCGGCCACGGCGTGCGCGGTGCCGGGGCTGTTCGCGCGCAACGAGCGCGTCATTTGCTGCTTTGACACGGCGCGCGGCCCGCTGGCGCTGGCACTGGTGGGCGCGACCATCGTCGGCAGCATGGCCACCGTCTGGCACGGCGTGGTCAATCCGCCCCGGCCCGGTCGCGTGCGGCGCTGGACGTATGATGGACAGAACATCGAACTGGCGCAAGGCGCGGAACTGGGGCGCTTTCTGCTCGGCTCCACCGTCATCGCGCTTTGGCCTCCCGGCGCGCTGCGCTTTGACGCGCACTGGCTGCCCGGCGCAACCGTGCGCGTGGGGCAGGCGCTGGGCGCAGCTATAAATTTGATTCCGCCTTAGAATCGTTTCATGTTATTTGATGTATGCCTGTTGACGGGCCGCCCTATGGCGGCCCGTCGTATTGCAGCGGTTTGCTCTCTTGCCGCCCTGGTTGCGGCCCTTGCATTTTCAACACCCGCCGCGGCGCAGTTTCCCCTGCCCGATGACTTGACAATCGCCGGTTCCGATGGTTCGCGGCACAAAGTGCACAAGGTCGAACTCGACGCCGGCTGGACGCAGCAACAGCCGCTGTGGCAAGGTCAAAATTGGCGTTTGCGGCTGCGGCACGAAGCTGTCCTGGGCGAATGGCGCGTGCCCGAAGCGCACAACCTCACCGAGCTGGGCTATTCGCCCGTGTTCCGGCTGGAGCGGCCCAGCGCCAGCGGTGTGTTCTTCGTCGAAGCCTCAATCGGCGTGCGGCTTTTGTCGCACACCTGGCTTGAGCAGGACACTACGCTATCCACCGCTTTCCAGTTTGCCGATATGGCGGGGATCGGGTGGCAATGGGGCCGCCAGTCGGGCGCGCAAACCGTGGGGTTGCGCTTTCAGCACCAATCCAACGCAGACATCAAAGAGCCTAATCCCGGCATCAATTTCACGATGCTGTATTACCGTTACAGCTTTTGAGGCCAACGCTGGCCCGCATCCTGGCGCGATTTTAAACTGCGGCGTTTTTGACTCTTGCCGTGTCCGCCGTGTCCAGCTTTCAGCGCGCCAGCCAATTCATCCCGAAAACCTTTGCCCTGTGGATCGTGATTTTTGCGGCGGCGGCATTTCTATGGCCGCCGGGTTTCAAGTGGATTGGCCCGTGGATACCGTGGCTGCTGGGCAT
>JAIRQU010000207.1 GCA_031256305.1 Burkholderiaceae bacterium | reverse complement strand
CTTGCACCTCGCCGCTGGTCTGTACCGTAGGACTGGTAATGGTGTAGTTGCCGTTGGCGTCAGCGCTGGTTGATCCCACCGTTCCATCGGGGTAGGTCACCGTAACGGTACTGCCCGGTTCGGCCGTGCCCGACACCGTGAGCGTGCCGTCCGAGTTGCCTTGCGTATGCACGACCGGCGGCAGCGGCGGCGTGGTGTCGGTGTATTGAACGTCGGTAGGCGCGCTGGTCAGGCCCGAATTTGGATCGGTATCTGTGGCCGCCACGGTGCCGCTGGTTTGCACCGTGCTGCTGGGAACGCTGTAGCTGCCATCGGCGCCAGCGGCAGCCGACCCTGATGAATGGTCAGGAAAGGTTACGTTTACCGTGTTGCCCGGAGTAGCGTTACCCGATGCGGTAATGGTGCCGTCGGAATTGGGCGCAACGGATACGCCTGGCGCATTGGGTGGGTTAGGCGTGCCGCCCCCTCCGCCGCCGCCCAGCCCTGCAGCGACGGCTAGCGCGGTGGCAAAGCCGCCTACCGCAAGGGGAATCGGCAGCCAGTTAGGATCACTTTGCGGATCGCCCAGCAATGGATCAATGGAGTCAATGGATGAGAATGTGCTGCCCGCTGACGGGTCTATGCTGGCGCCGTCTCCGGTGGCCGCGTTCATGCTGTTCAAATCCGCCAGCGACAGCGCGTTGCCACTGTCCTGCGTCACGAGACTGTTTGCGGCAGCCGCCCCGTCCGTAAAGTAACCATGTATGACGATGGTGTGACCGTCCGCCGTGGTAACCACAAGGTCGCCGCCCTTGCGCGTCATGGATTTGATTTGATCGTGTGGAACCGGCAATTCCACGACCGACGGCGCCGTGAGCGTAACTTCCTGCCCTGTTACCGTGGCGCTTGCCTTGGTTGCCTTGTCGATGACAGTAATTGTTTGTGCCGCTTGTGCCATGTGTATCACTCCAGAAGATTTAGACGTTCTCATTGCCTCTGAGAAACAAGAGAATCCTAGTACAGGTTTAGACTATATCCGCGTAGAGAGCTTCCAATAGGCACACACTCTGTTAAAAGTGTTTCAATATGAAACAAAATAAATGTAACAAAATCATAACATGATGTTTTACATCAAAAATATATATAAATATTTCTGTTTGTATCTTATTGTAAAGATATGTAAAGTTAGGCATGCAAATTTACCACAAGACTTCGGAAAACTTGACAAACGGACAGGTTGATGCCTTCCTCCAGAAGGCATCAGCAGCGCGATCCATAACGGCATACAATTACCGTCTATGAAAGTTAATTTTATATAAGAATATAGTTATATTTTAGCAATTTATTGGTATGAATAATTTTATTATTACGTGAAAATTTATATTTAGATATAAAAATATTAGATTTACGCAACAAAATACCCGCACGACTGTCGTCGTTGGGCAGGTCACGGAGATGCGGCGAAGATCTGCCTCAAGTTATCGGGCACAGCAGGGGGAGACTGGAATGCGGACCGTGCAGGAACCTGGTCTGAAGGACATCGTCCGTTCAAGACCGCGTATCGTTCAGAAGGTCAGATTCAAAAGATCAGACATTGCGCGCCGCGATGCCCCAGCGTGCGAGGGCCGCGTCGTCGTCGGCGCGGGCATCGACCCAGCGCGCGCCATTCGGCGTGATTTCTTTCTTCCAGAACGGAGCCTGGGTCTTGAGGTAGTCCATCAGGAATTCGCAGCCCTGAAAGGCCGCGCCGCGGTGCATGGCGGTAACGGCAACCAGCACGATCTGCTCCGACGGTGCAAGCCGCCCGATACGGTGGATGACGCGCGCACCGCGCAATGCAAAACGGTGCAGCGCCTGGTCGGCCATGGCGGTGATGGCGCGCTCGGTCATGCCAGGATAGTGCTCCAGTTCCAGCGCGAGAACGCCTGCGCCCGCGCTGTCCGCATGATGATCGCGTACCGCGCCGACAAAGCAACAGGCCGCGCCCGCTTGCGCGTCACCCGCGCGCAGCCGTGTCAGTTCAACGCCCGCATCAAAGTCAGCCGTCTGAATGGAAATGAAAATACGCGGTTCAGGCATGGCGTGTCACGCCGTCAACCGCCTGTAACGGGCGGGAAAAACGCCACCTCCGCGCCCGCGTGCAGCCCGGTGGTTTCATCGCGCATGACCTGGTCGAGCGCGACGCGCACTGCCTTACCGCGCGCTAGTGCGTCAGCATAAATGCCGCCACGCGCGATGAGTTCGTCCCGCAGCGCGGCTACGGTTGCGGCTTGGGTTTCGAGCGTTTCGGCTTCGCACCCCAAGGTTTCACGGATGGCGGCGAAGTAACGCAGTTGAATCTTCATGCCAGTAACTCCGCCAGCGGCAGGTAATGCACGGCGTCCCCGCGCGCGACGGCTTGTTCGGCGGGCAGATCGACCAGGCCGTCGGCCCAGTGCAGCGCGGTCAACGCCGCCGAACCCTGGTTGGGATGCAAATCCAGCCCGCCAGTAGTGTTGCGGCGCACGCGCAGAAATTCGCGGCGTTTGCCGGGTTTGGGCCAGTCGAAATCGGCGCGCAGCGGCAGCGCGGACGGATAGCACTGCGCCGCGCCCTGAAGCCGCAGCAGCAAGGGCCGCACCAGCAGCAAAAAGGTGATGAAGCCCGACACCGGGTTACCGGGCAGGCCCGCAAAGTAGCACTGACCGCCGTCGGCGCGGCGCAGTTGGCCGAAGGCGAAAGGCTTGCCCGGCTTGATGGCGATTTGCCACAAGTCGAGCCGCCCAAGTTGCTGCACGGCAGGTTTGACGTGGTCTTCCTCGCCCACGGAGACGCCGCCGCTGGTGAGGATCAAGTCGTGTGTTTGCGCGGCCTGGCCGAGGGCGGCAACGGTGGCGTCAAGCCGGTCAGCGACCACGCCCAGGTCATCGACTTGGCAGCCCAGGCGCGCCAGCAGCGCGCGCAGGAAGAAACGGTTGCTGTCGTAGATATGGCCCGGCGGCAGGTCCTGCGGCGCCATGCTGCCGGGCATGACCAGTTCGTCGCCGGTACACAGCAGAGCCACGCGCGGCGGCGCGGCGACTTCGGCGCGAGCCATGCCGACGCTGGCAGCCAGGCCAATGCTGGCGGGGGTAAGCCGCTGGCCCCGGTCCGCGATAACCGCGCCGCGCGCCACGTCTTCGCCTGCCACGCGGATGTGCTGGCCCGCCTTGGGCAAAACGGCGATGCGCACGCGCGCGCCATCGTCGAGGCTTTGCGTATCTTCCTGCATGACGACCGCGTCGGCCCCGGCGGGCAGCGGCGCGCCAGTAAAGATGCGCGCCACGCTGCCGGGCATCAACGGCGCTGCGGCCTGTCCGGCGGCGATGCGCTGCGATACCGGCAACGCTATGGGCAGCGCCGCGCCGCCAGCG
>JAIRQU010000194.1 GCA_031256305.1 Burkholderiaceae bacterium | reverse complement strand
CAGAGATCGGGTCGCTTCGCACGGTGATCTGGCCGCGTTCGCCCGGTTCGGTCGTGCTGCCGCAATCATGCACGTCCATGCCCAGCCAGTGGCTGGTGCGGTGCATGTAGAACGGAAAGTAGGCGCGGCTGGCGATGGCTTCATCAACGCCGCCGGTCTTGTTCTGGTCGAGGATGCCCAGGTCGAGCAGACCCTGCGCGAGCACGCGCACGGCGGCCTGGTGCGGATCGTCAAAGCGCGCGCCGGGCCGGGTGGCCGCGGCGGCCGCGCGCTGGGCAGCCAGCGCCAGATCGTACAGATCGCGCTGCGGGTCGGTAAAGCGCCCGCTGGCAGGAAAGGTGCGGGAGATGTCGCCAGCGTAGCCGTCCAGCTCGCAGCCCGCGTCGATCAGCACCAGTTGCCCGGCGCGGATGGGTGCGTCGCCCGCGCGGTAGTGCAGCACGCAAGCATTGGCGCCCGCCGCGACGATGCTGCCGAAGGCCGGATATTGCGCGCCGTGGCGGCGGAATTCGTGCAGCAGTTCGGCGTCCAGGTGGTATTCGCGCACGTCCTGCCCAGCGCGCAGCCGCGCCGCGCAGTGCCGCATCGCACGCAGATGCGCCTGGGCCGAAATGCGCGCGGCGCGGCGCATGATGTCCAGCTCGTGCGCGTCCTTGAACAGGCGCAGCTCGTCAAGGATGGCGCACAGATCGCGCTGCGCATCGGGCGCCAGCGCGCCAAAGCGTGCGCGGGCGCGTACCTGTTGCAGCCAGCCGTCGATGCGCGTTTCCAGCCCCGCGTGCGTGGCAAAGGGATACCAGAGGGCGGCGCGGTTTTCCAGCAGGCGCGGCAAGCGCGCGTCCAGTTCATCGACCGGGTACGCTTCGTCCACGCCCAGCGCCTGCGGTGCGGCATCGGGGCCGAGGCGGTAGCCGGTCCAGATTTCACGCGCGTCGTCGCGCGGCTGGCAAAACAGCGTGGCGCGCCCATCGGCGGCCAGCAGCAGCCAGGCGTTGGGTTCGGTAAAGCCGGTCAGGTAATAAAAGTAACTGTCGTGCCGGTAGGGAAAGTCGTTGTCGCGGTTGCGCGGGCGTTCCGGCGCGGTGGGAACGATGGCGATAGCGTCCGGCCCCAGAGCGGCCGCAACCCGCGCGCGGCGGGCGGCGTACAGGGTCTTGGGGAAATCGGCGGGGATGAGGGCGTGTTCCGGGGGCAGGGCGCTCATGGGGTGTGTTCCTTCAAAAATGGGGCGGGTGTGTTCAGTTGCGCCAGCCGTTCGGGCGCGCCCACGTCGGTCCAGCGTCCCGGATAGAGTTGCGCGCCGACGCGCCCGGCGGCTATGGCGCGGCGCAGTAGCGGCGCCAGCGGAGCAGCCACGCCTTGCGGATTGCCGGGCGGAATGTTGCACCACGGCGGCGCGAACAATTCGCGCCGGTACAGTGCAATGGCGCTGAAGGTGTAGCGCGCGCCATCGGCGCTTGGCCCGTCAAGGGCAAGGCCATCACGCGAAATGCCGAAATCGCCCTGCGGGTGGTGCGGCGGATTGGGCGCTAGCCACAAATGCGCGAGCCGCCCGCTGGCTAGAAAGCGCGCGGCATCGGGCGCGGCAAAGGCGAAACCGGGCGCAAACACGTCGCCTGCGACTGCCCAGAACGCGCCGCCGGCTGCATCGCCTGAATCTTGCGCCAATAGCGGCAGGGCGCGCGCGATGCCGCCAGCGGTTTCCAGCGCACGTCCAAAGTCGCGGCCTTCGCGGGAAAAGCGCAGCCGGATGGGTTCGCCTATCCGGCATGACTGGGCGATTTGCGCCAAACGCGCGGCGCTAAAGTAATCCTCGATTTGCCGGCCCAGCCATGCGGTATTGACAGTCACGTCGCGCACTCCGGCGGTCAGCAGCGCTTCCAGCGTCCATTGCATCAGCGGCTTGCCGCGCACGGCCAGCATGGGCTTGGGGCACGCGTCGGTCAAAGGCCGCATCCGTTCGCCCCGGCCTGCGGCCAGGATCATGGCCGGAAGTTGCGCGGCGTTCATACGCGGGGGGCTTGCCGTTTTCACACCAGCGGGTTGCGCACGCGCAGGCTGGGAAAGCGGCTGAAATCGCGGTCGGCGCTCCACAACTCGCGCACGCCGTGAGCCAGACACAGCGCCGCGATGCGCGCGTCATGCACCATCGGGCCTTGCACTCTGGCCTTGACGAGCAGCTCGCGCAGATGCGGCCAATGCGTTGGATCTTCCGCCAAAAGGAGCAGCGTGGGCGATTGCAACCAGATGTCGATCTGGTTCACGGCTTCATCAAAAGTGCTTGGCGGCGAAAACACACGCGGGCGGGTGACGACGCCATAGAACTCATGCAGACAGGGCCACGGAATAGCCCACGTCGCCTTGCCCTCGGCCAATTCACCAACGAGCTTTGCCGCAGCGGCATGAAAAGGACTGTCCCTGCGATGCGCATACACCAGCAAGTTGGTGTCCAGCGCAATCATGCGCCGTGGCCTTCATAGATGGCGTCGCGGATTTGCTCCCAAGAGGCATTCTGGAATTCCGGGGTCAAGCCGTTGCCCCCGACGCTGCCATCGCGCAGCTTGAACTTGGGCGCGTCTTTCTTTTCCGCCATGACCTTGCGCAGCCCCTGTTCGACCAGGGTCTTCATGGTCATGTTGCGGGCGCCAGCGTAGCGCCGCGCTTGCGCGAACAGAGGTTCGGGCAACTCGATGGTGGTTTTCATACGGGCACCCTGCATACAAGATATGGGTGCCCATATTACCGTATTCCGGGGTTCCCGCGCCGATGGCAACGAGCCTTGGCAAAAATCCAACAGACGGAGGAGGCGTCACGGTTTTGTCACGCGGAGACCATAACCTTTGAAACGGTCAAACTTTTCAAGGAGATCACCTATGAGACACCCCTATGGTTGGCTGGCCGCGCTGGCGGGCAGCGTGCTCGTGGCCGCGTGCGGCGGGAACGAAGCGGTTTTGAGCGACGCGACCAGCACACAAATTCAGCCGGTGCGCACAATCATCATGGTCTGGGACGGGTTTCGCCCCGATTCCATCAACGCAAAGGATACGCCCAATTTATACGCCCTGCGGCAGGCCGGCGTGAACTTCAGCGACAACCACGCAACCTACCCGACTTTCACGATGCTGAACAGTTCGTCCTTTGCGACGGGCGCGTTCCCCAAAACCAGCGGGTTCTACGGCAACACGTTCTGGACGCCGCCACAGGGGCCGGATAACATCATTCCGCAGGGCAATCTGGCCACGCCCAACAGCGCCGGTACGGCCGCCGCGGCTGCCGACTACGATGACCCGATCTTTACCGAGGATTATCAGGTTTTAACCACACTCAACAACTATTACGGCGGCCAACTGCTGCTGGTCAAGACCCTGTTTGCTACGGCGCAGGCCGCGGGGTTGACCACCGCCGCCATCGGCAAATCGGGGGCAGCATACCTTCAGGATCCGGGCCGGGGCGGGTACTTTCTCGACGAGAACACCGTGCAGCCGCGCAGTCTGGTTACCGAGTTGCAGAACGCCGGTTATGCGCTGCCAGCCAATACCCAGTTCGGTTATTCGGGCGCTGACGCCGTAACCCTGGCCAGCGCCAACGGCGACCCGACGGCGCGCGCAGGCTACATCACCTTCAATACCACGGCCTACGACCCCAAAGGGACGATTGCCATTGCCGCGCGCGACAGCGCCGACACGACGCAGGGCACGCCCGAAGATGCGGCCAACCAGTACATGATGACCGTGTTCACGCAGTACATCCTGCCCAAGAAGCAGCCGATACTTTCGCTGATCTGGTTCCGCACGCCCGACAACACCGAGCATGGCTACGGCCCCGGTTCGGCCAATGCCCTATCGAGTTCGCGCTCGCAGGATCAGCGCTTGGGTGAACTCATCAGCGCGCTCAAGGCCAACGGCATGTATGACAGCACGAATTTAATCATCGTCTCCGACCACGGGCACTCCAGCGTGTCGGGGCCGCTGGCGCTGTACCCGCTGCGCGCTATCACGCCATCAGGCACGGCGCCGGGCGGCCCGCTAATCAACGGGACCACCAGCGGCACGGATGCCGCCGCGATTGGCGCGCCTTCCAGCAATGGCTATTCGTTCTCGGGCGATGTGCGTTCGGCTGACCTGCTGACCTATCGCGGCTTCAGTGCCTACGACGGTGCGGGCTGCGTGACCTCGGCGATGTACGGCTTGCAGGCCGACGGCACGCCGACCATTCCGGTGCAGGTCGATACCACCGGCGCGCTGTGCGGCGCGCCCAATACTCCGTACCAGGCCATCAGCGCCAGCTTGGCCGCGCCGGTCGCCAGTTTCAAGGTGCCCGCGCCGGGCAGTCTGCCGGTCAACGGCATCGTGATCGCGGCCAACGGCGGCTCGGACTATTTCTATGTACCTGGTCACGATCCAGCCATCATCGGGAATCTGGTCAAGTTCTTGCAGCAGCGCGAGGAGTACGGCGCAATCTTCGTTGACAGCCGCTACGGCGCGTTGCCCGGTACGCTGTCCATGTCAATGGTCAACCTGGAAAACGCGCAACGTCAGAACAACGGACAGCCGGACGTGGTGGCGAGCTTTACCTGGGATGACCAGGTTTCGATTCAGGGGATGCCGGGCATCGAGTTCGAGAGTGCCAATAACGATCACGGAATGCACGGCAGCTTCGGCGCCACGGATGTACACAACACGCTAGTCGCCAGCGGCCCGTCGTTTCGCGCCAACACCGTCATATCCGACCCGACGGGCAATGTCGATGTAGCTCCGACGGTGGCTTATCTGCTGGGTCTGACGATGCCGCAAGCCGATGGCCGCATCCTCAACGAAGCGCTGCTCAAACCGGCCAGCGCAAGCGCGCCAACCGTCAAAGCATCCATCGTCACGCCATCCGCGCCAGCGACTGGCCTGAGTTTCGAGCTGCCGGCCGATCCGACAGGCAACACCAAGGACGCCGCGCTCACGCAGGGCACTTACACCATTGACATGGCCATCAAAGACCTGAGCGTCGATGGCAAAACCTACCGCTACTTCGACTATGCCAAAGCCATTCGTCAATAAGTGGCTCTGCGCGCTGGCCGCTGGCGCGGCGCTGCTGTGCGCGGATATGGCGTCAGCCGCCAGCGCGCCGGGGCTGACTTTCGAGTCGGTCTTCAACACACGCGGCGAACCGGCGGCGCTTTACTACCGCGCCACGTTCGCGGGAGCAGGCGGCGCGCACACGCTGCAAGTCTGGCGCGACGGGCAGACCCGCTTGCGGCGCAAAACCGACCAGGCCATCGACACGTATGTGGTGCGCGGCGCGAACAACTTGCCCGACTATCAAATGACCGTGGTGGACTATCGCAAACGCATCACCACGCGCATCAACCGCGACAACCTGATCCAGTTGGGGCATTTCAGCGACTGGTTCGACCTGGCGCATGGCCTGCGCCATCCGGCGGGGGCCTATCGCCTTGTTGCGGCGGCTGCTCCGGCAGGCGCGCCCGCGCCGGTGGCGCCGTGCCGCTGGTACGCGCTGACGCAAGACGGCGGCGACACCCACCGCATTTGCTGGAGCGCGCGAGAACGTCTGCCCTTGGAGATATGGTCTGACCAAACCGCTGCGGCGGTTTGGCGCGTGACGCAAGTCGATCACCGGCCCGTGGGTGCCGCTGTTTTTCAGCTTCACGATGCGGGTTTTGTGCGCGACAACGCCAACGCCGATATCGACCGTGATTGAGTTTGCGCGCGCGCCGTGGTTGTCGCGCTGAATGTGTTCGCGCGGCTGGCGCGCGCGGGCGGGAGCCGGGCGAAAATCATAAGGAATCCCGTCACATAAAGCCGGTTCCACGCTGACTTAAGACTGGGTTGAATAGGGCTTCAATAATTTTGAAGCTGCGCTTATGCGCGCGCGGGCGATAATGAATTCTTCATTCCGCGCCTTCGTTTGCTGCAAGTCCCATGACCGACCCTACCCTGATGGCCAACGCTTTGCGGGCGCTGGCAATGGATGCCGTGCAACAAGCCCGGTCTGGCCACCCTGGCGCGCCGCTGGGCATGGCCGACATGGCCGTGGCGCTGTGGGGCCAGCACCTCAAGCACAACCCGGCCAATCCGCATTGGGCCGACCGCGACCGCTTCGTGCTCTCCAACGGCCATGCGTCGATGCTGCTCTACGGGCTGCTGCACCTGAGCGGTTACGACCTGCCGATGGATGAAATCCGGCGCTTTCGCCAATTGCACAGCAAGACGCCGGGGCATCCGGAAGTCGGTGCCACGCCCGGCGTGGAAACCACCACCGGCCCGCTGGGGCAGGGCATCGCCAACGCGGTGGGCATGGCGCTGGCGGAAAAGCTGCTGGCCGCCGAGTTCAACCGGGAAGGTCACGCCATCGTCGATCATCACACCTACGTCTTTCTGGGTGATGGCTGCATGATGGAAGGCATCAGCCACGAGGCCTGCGCGCTGGCTGGCACGTGGAAGTTAAGCAAGTTGGTTGCGCTGTACGACGCCAACGGCATCAGCATTGACGGGCCGGTCGAGCCGTGGATGGGCGGCGACGCGGGCGAGCGTGTGGGCGAGCGTTTTGCCGCCTACGGCTGGGCGGTGATGGGGCCGATTGACGGACACGATGTCCAGGCGGTGGCCCGTGCTATTACGTTGGCGCGGCAAAGCGGCGACAAGCCCACGCTCATCATCTGCAAGACGCACATCGGCTACGGTTCGCCGGGCCGGCAGGACACGGCCAAGGCGCACGGCGAACCGTTCGGGCCGGAAGAAATCGCCGCCACGCGTGCGCGGTTGGGTTGGCGCTGGCCGCCTTTTGAAATTCCGCCGGAGGTTTATGCCGACTGGGACGCCAGGGCCAAGGGCGCGGCGCAGGAAGCCGACTGGAACCGGCGCTTTGCCGCCTATGCCGCCGCGCATCCGCAACGGGCCGCCGAATTCAAGCGCCGCCTGGCGGGCGAACTGCCGGCCGATTTCAACGAGACGGCGCGCAAGCTGATCGACGCCTTGCACCAGAAGGCCGAAACGATGGCCACGCGCAACGCCAGCCAGATCGCGCTGGAGGCCCTGCCTGCCGCGCTGCCGGAACCGCTGGGCGGCAGCGCCGACCGGACTGGCTCCCACCTGACGCAAACCGCCGCCACCGCGCCGCTGCGTTTTGACGAGCAGGGTGGCATCATCAAGACGGCGGATGGCCGAATCGGACGCCACATCAACTACGGCGTGCGCGAATTTGGCATGGCGGCCATCATGAATGGCGTCGCGCTGCACGGCGGCTATATCCCTTACGGCGGCACGTTTCTCACTTTTAGCGACTACAGCCGCAACGCCATCCGCATGGTCGCGCTGATGCGGCAGCGCGTGGTGCACGTTTTCACGCACGACTCTATTGGCTTGGGCGAGGACGGGCCGACGCACCAGAGCGTCGAGCACGCCGCCAGCCTGCGGTTAATTCCTGGCCTGGACGTGTGGCGGCCCGCCGATGCGACGGAAACGGCGGCGGCCTGGACGGCGGCGCTGGCGCGGCGCGAGCGGCCTGCGGCGCTGCTGTTGTCGCGCCAGAATCTGCTCTATCTGCCCAAGGCTAACTGCGCGGATATTGCGCGCGGGGGCTATGCGCTGCGCGACGCGCCGGGCGGCAAGCCGCGCGCGGTCATCATCGCCACCGGCTCCGAGGTGCATCTGGCGCTGGCGGCGCAGGACTTGTTAGCTTCCAAAAACATAGCAACGAGGGTGGTTTCCATGCCCAGTACCAACGTATTTGATCGGCAGGACGCGGCCTGGCGCACCCAGGTGCTGCCGCCGGGCGCGCCGCGCGTTGCCGTGGAAGCGGGCGTGACCGCCGGGTGGTGGCGCTATGGCTGCGCGGCGGTGATCGGCATCGACCGCTTCGGCGAATCCGCGCCCGGCGATGAATTGTTCCGGCTGTTCGGGCTGACCGCGGAAAATATCGCGCAGACTGTGCAATCGGTGCTGCAACAGGCGCAGTAACAGCATCAATCGCTCTTTTTTCAATAGCATCAGGAGAAACTGTCATGACCTTACGCATCGGCATCAACGGTTTTGGCCGCATCGGGCGCAACGTGCTGCGCGCGGCGGTGCAGAACTTTCCGGACATCGACAT
>JAIRQU010000129.1 GCA_031256305.1 Burkholderiaceae bacterium | reverse complement strand
CTTTGCGGCGGCGCTGGGGCTGGCGGTGGCAACCATCGGCCTGGCCGCCGAAGGCTCGACCTTCGGGTCGGGCGTGGCACCCGCGGCGCTGCTGCTGCATGGCCAGGCGCCGCACGCGGCCCTGGCATTCGGCCCTCTGAAATTCTTGACCACCTGGCTCACGGCCTGGAGCGGCACGCCCGGCGGCATCTTCGCGCCGTCCTTGGCGACCGGCGCGGGCATCGGCTACGACGTGGCCCGGCTGTGGGGCGACGGCGGCAACACCGCGCTGATCGCCATCGGCATGACGGGTTTTCTGGCGGCGGTCACGCAGGCCCCGATCACGTCCTTCCTGATCGTCATGGAAATGATTAACGGACGCCCGCTGGTGCTCTCGCTGATGGCCGTGGCGATGATTGCGGCAGCCATCTCGCGCATGATTAGCCGCCCGCTCTACGCCACGCTGGCGGCCAGCATGTTGATGCAGTTCAAGTCACGTCACGAGTGGCTGGAGCTGCCGCCGTCGCAACCGGTTGTTGCTGGCGCGAGCGCGGCGGCGGAACCACTTGCCGCCAAACCAGAATGAGCCACAGCGCCGCCAGCACCGTGGTGGCCGCGAACACCGCCGCCGGACCGTCGTACTTGAACAGCGCGCCGCCGAGCGCGCCGCCCGCGAACAGCCCCAGCGCCTGCAAGGTGTTGTAGATGCCCAGCGCCGCGCCGCGCGCATGCGCTGGCGCCAGGCGCGAAACCAGGCTGGGCTGCGTCGCTTCCAGCACGTTGAAAGCGACAAAGAAAAAGAACAGCACGATGCCGGTGGCCCACAGTCCCGGCCACTGTGGCGCCAGCCGCCACAGCGCCAATTGCACCAGCAGCAGCAGCGCGATGCCGCCGCGCAGCACCGCGCGCAGATACCGCCCGCGTTCCATGCCGAAAATCACCACCAGCAGGACGACCGAAAGCAGCACCGCAGGCAGATAGACGCGCCAGTGCAGCGCAATCGGCAACCCGGCGTGCGCCAGCAGGCCCGGCACCACGCCCCACATCGACATTTGCGCCATGTGCAGCACGAACACCCCCACGTAAAGCCGCCACAGGTCCGGATGCGCCCACACATCGGCGATGCGTCCGCGCGACTGGCCAGCGGCATGGCTCCGGGGTTCCGGCGGCGTCACCCACGCCACCAGCACGATGCCCAGCAGCGCCAGCAGCGCCGTCAGCGTGAACAGCCCGGACAGGCCCACCCAGCCGTCGAGCGTGGGCGCCACCATCAGCGACAGGGCAAACACCAGCCCGATGCTCGCGCCGACCATCGCCATGCCCTTGGTACGGACCTCGTCGCGCGTCAAGTCGGCCAGCAACGCCGTCACCGCCGCCGAAATGGCCCCCGCGCCTTGCAACGCGCGCCCGGCGATCAGGCCGGCCAGCGACCCCGCGCACGCCGCCAGCACGCTGCCCGCCCCGAATACGATCAGGCCGAGCACAATCACGCGCTTGCGCCCGTAACGGTCGCTGGCCAGCCCGAGCGGAATTTGCAGCACCGCCTGCGTCAGGCCGTAAATGCCCATCGCCAGCCGGGTCATGAACGGATCATGCCCGCCCGGCAAACGCGCCGCTTCCAGCACAAACACCGGCATCACCAGAAATAGCCCCAACATGCGCGAGGCAAAGATCGCCGCCAGCGACCAACTGGCCCGGCGCTCCGCGCCCGTCATGCGAAAGGCCGAATGCGCCGAAGGCAAATCACCCGGCGCGACAGAAGAAGAAGAATCAGCAGGAGAAGACATAAGGGCGCGTATTGTCCGCCGATCTCGCGCGGCAAGCTGCACGGAAACGTGATGCCGCCGCTGCGCACGACCCGCGCGAAACAATCGAAAGAAAAAAGATGCAGGCAAGCCGGATGATAAGAAATTTTTGTTACACTTTTATTAGGATAGCTTGTGCGTTTTGTACTGATATGGATGCTTTCCTTGAAATCTCTCGTTTAAGGTGCACAACATCCCAATGTCAATTTTTAATTTGAGAACCTCATTATGAAAAAAGCACTTTTTATCCTTTCAGCGGCATCCCTGTTGTTGCTGCAAGCCTGCGGCGGCGGTGGCGGCGATGGCACGCCCACAAGCAGCGACAATACCGCTCCTCCTAGCAGTACGTCCGGCGACAATACCGGCGCTAGCGCCACCCCGCCCGGCAGCGATACGGGTACCGGCGGTACCAGCGCTACAGCCATGACCGATCAAGGCAGCGTCAGCGCGCCTTTCCAAGTTGGCGCTGCTTCGCACTTCATACTCGTAGGCCCCGCGTCTTTTAATTCGGGGTCCCTGTCCTCTTCCAACAGCCAGCAAGCCACTGATGGGGCGATGACCAATCTTGGCGGCAACCAGCTTTCGGGTGCCTACGCCGTTCAGGACATGGCGGGAGATGCCAGCTTTGCCATAGGCCGCTGGGCCGAAGGCGATGTGACCTCCAGCACGGGAAATACGGACACGCTCACGGGCGCCGACGGGCGCGCGTATCACTACATCGCCTACCAGTCATTGAGTGCATTCCCAACGGGCGCCCTGCACTGCGAGGGCGGCGACTTCACCACGCCGACTTACACCGGCGGCGGCAGCAACGCCGCGCTGACCGGCGTGACCAGCGGTGCCGCAGTGGACATTGCGTTCAGCGGCAACAGCGGCGCGCTCAGTGGTGCGATGACGGTCACTGCCAACGGTGAAACTGCGGCCATAAATTTGCCCAACCAACTAACATCGCCCGCTGGAATGGCCTTCACCAGCGTGAGCGCCAGCGGCCCCAGCACGGGCGTGCAATTGGCCGACGCGGGCAATGGCGCTTATGCCCTGATCGTCCAGTTTGCGACCGTAACCCCCAGCGGCGCGCGCTACATCGGCGTGGGCCGCTTGAGTTGTACCAGCAGCCAATAAGCACAGGGACTTCAAGTCTGAAACTGCAAGCGGCCTGCGGGCCGCTTGCGCGTTTTTGGGGGGACTGGTTCAAACCCCCAGATACGCTTTCTGGATTTCCGGGTTGTCCAGCAACGCGCGGGCCTGACCCTCCAGCACGACGCGGCCGGTTTCCAGCACATAGCCGCGGTCGGCGTGTTCCAGCGCGATATTGATGTCCTGCTCGACCAGCAGCACGGTAATGCCGCTCTCGCGCACCTGTTGCAGGGTTTCCATCAGTTGCAGCACCACCACCGGAGCCAGGCCCAGGCTCATTTCATCGACCATCAACAGGCGCGGCGCGGCCATCAGCGCGCGCGCCATGGCGCACATCTGCTGCTCGCCGCCGGACATGGTGCCCGCCAGTTGACGGCGGCGCTCGCGCAAGCGCGGCAGCAGGGCATAGATGCGCTCCAGATCAGCGGCAATCGCGCCTTTGTCTTTGCGCAGGTTGGCGCCCATCAGCAGGTTGTCCTCGACCGTCATGCGGTCGAAGAGCTGGCGGCCTTCGGGCAACTGGGTCAGGCCGGCGCGAAAGATCTGGTCACTGGAGCGGCCCGCCAGCGGCGCGCCGTTGAACACGATCTGTCCGCCGCTGATGGGGATCAGCCCCGACAGCGCGCGCAGCAGCGTGGTCTTGCCCGCGCCGTTGCTGCCCACCAGCGCGACCAGCTCGCCCGCGTAGATGTCCAGGTTGACGCCATCGAGCACTTGCGCGTCGCCATAGCGCGCGCACAAATCCTGGACGTGTAGCAGCGGCGTTTCTAGGCTCATACTTTGCGCTTTCCGAGATAGGCTTCGATCACCGCCGGGTCGTTCAGCACGTCATCGCTGGCGCCTTCGGCGATGCGCTCGCCGTGGTGCAGCACCATCACCCGGTCGCTCAAGCTGCGCACGGCCTTCATCACGTGTTCGATGACCAGGATGCTCAGACCCTGCGCGCGCAACGATTTGATGACGTCGATGACCTCGTCGATTTCAACCAGGTTCAGGCCAGCCATGACTTCGTCGAGCAGCAACAGGCGCGGTGACATCGCCAGCGCCTTGGCCAGTTCAAGCCGCTTGCGGTCGGGGCCGCCCAGCTCGTCGGCGCGGTGGTCCACGCGGCCATGCAGGTCCACG
>JAIRQU010000254.1 GCA_031256305.1 Burkholderiaceae bacterium | reverse complement strand
TGATGATCGTGGCCGGCACGCTGTGCAACAAGATGGCCGGGGCGCTGCGCAAGGTCTATGACCAGATGGCCGAGCCGCGCTGGGTGATCTCGATGGGGTCGTGCGCCAACCGTGGCGGTTATTATCACTACAGCTATTCGGTGGTGCGCGGGTGCGACCGCATCGTGCCGGTCGATGTTTACGTGCCCGGCTGCCCGCCCACGGCGGAGGCTTTGCTGTATGGCTTGATCCAGTTGCAGCAGAAAGTGCGCCGCACTAATACCATTGCGCGGACGTGAACGGAGAGAATACAGCGAACATGGCCGACATTACTCTCCACGAACATGCCATCGCGCCGCAGGCGCTTGCCGAGCGCGTGGCGCAAGCCCTGCAGGGCAAGGTTCAGGACGTATCTGTCGCGCTGGATCAGGTCATCGTCACCGTGTCGCCCGCCAATTACCTGGCGGCAATGCAGATCCTGCGTGACGCCCAGGGGTGCCGTTTCGAGCAGCTCATTGATTTGTGCGGCGTTGATTATTCCGAATACGGCGGCGCGGAGTTCTGGCAAGGCCCGCGCTACGCGGTAACCTCGCAATTGCTGTCGGTTAGCTTCAACCAGCGCGTGTGCGTGCGGGTGTTCTGCGCCGATGATGCGTTTCCCGTACTGTCTTCGGTCACGCCGATCTGGAATGCGGCCAACTGGTTCGAGCGCGAGGCGTTCGATCTGTTGGGCATCGTATTCGAGGGCCACGCCGATCTGCGCCGCATCCTCACCGACTATGGCTTCGTCGGCCACCCGCTGCGCAAGGACTTTCCCGTGTCGGGCCATGTCGAGATGCGTTATGACGCGCAACGCCAGCGCGTGGTATATGAGCCGGTTTCGATTGAACCGCGCGAGGTCACGCCGCGCATCATCCGTGAAGATCATTACGGGGGGCTGCACTGAGCAGTGCCTCTTCGGCGCGTGCTGTATTCATCATGGCAGAAATCAAGAATTACACGCTGAACTTCGGTCCCCAACACCCGGCGGCGCACGGCGTGCTGCGGCTGGTGCTGGAACTCGACGGCGAGGTCGTCGAGCGCTGCGACCCGCACGTGGGCCTGTTGCACCGCGGCACCGAAAAACTGGCCGAGCACCGGACTTTTCTGCAGGCCATGCCCTATATGGACCGGCTGGACTACGTGTCCATGATGTGCAATGAGCACGCCTATTGCCTGGCCGTCGAAAAGCTCCTGGACATCGAAGTGCCGATCCGTGCCCAGTACATCCGGGTGATGTTCTCGGAAATCACGCGCCTGCTCAATCACTTGATGTGGCTGGGTTCGCATGGCAACGACTGCGGCTCCTCGACCATTTTGATCTATACCTTTCGCGAGCGCGAGGATTTGTTCGACATGTACGAAGCCGTGTCGGGCGCGCGCATGCACGCGGCGTACTTTCGGCCTGGCGGCGTGTACCGCGACCTGCCCGATTCCATGCCCAAATACGAGAGCAAGATCCGCGGCGCCAAGGCGCTTGAGACGCTCAACGCCAACCGGCAGGGGTCGCTGCTGGACTTTATCGAAGACTTCACCAGGCGTTTTCCCAAGTGCATGGACGAATACGAAACACTGCTGACCGACAACCGCATCTGGAAGCAGCGCACCGTCGGCATCGGCGTGGTTTCGCCCGAACGCGCCCTTAACCTGGGGTTGACCGGGCCGATGTTGCGAGGATCGGGCATCGCGTGGGATTTGCGCAAAAAGCAACCCTACGAGGTGTACGACCGGATGGACTTCGACATCCCCGTGGGCAAGACCGGCGACACCTACGACCGGTATCTGGTACGGATGCAGGAAATGCGCGAGGCCAACCGCATCATCGCGCAATGTGTCGATTGGCTGCGCGCCAATCCGGGGCTGGTGATCGTGGAAAACCACAAGGTCGCCCCGCCCAAGCGCCAAGCCATGAAGACCAACATGGAAGAGCTGATCCATCATTTCAAGCTCTTTAGCGAAGGCATGCACGTGCCTGAGGGCGAAGCCTACGCGGCCATCGAACACCCCAAGGGCGAGTTTGGCATCTACCTCATCAGCGACGGCGGCAACAAACCCTACCGCATGAAGATTCGCGCGCCCGGGTTTGTCCATTTGTCCGCGTTCGACGAACTTACGCGCGGCCACATGCTGGCCGATGCGGTGGCCATCATCGGTTCGCTGGATATTGTGTTTGGAGAAATTGATCGATGAGCAGCGCAGCCGTTGCCGCAAAAAAGACCGGGCCGGTCACGGCCCTGCCGCTGTCGGAGGCTACGCGCGCGCGCTTTGCGCGCGAGGCGGCCAAATACCCCGCTGACCAGAAGCAGTCCGCGGTCATGGGGTGCCTGGTAATTCTTCAGCAGGAGCAGGGCTGGGTCAGCCCCGAAGCCGAGCTGGCGGTGGCCCAGTATCTGGACATGCCCGTGATGGCGGTGCATGAGGTTGCCACCTTCTACAACATGTACAACCAGCAGCCGGTGGGCCGCTACAAGATCACCGTCTGCACCAATCTGCCGTGCCAGTTGCGCGGCGGTGCCAAGGCATTGCAAGCGCTGGAGCAAAAACTGGGTATCGCCGATGGCCAGACCACGCCCGACGGCCTGTTTACCCTTCAACATTGCGAATGCTTGGGCGCGTGCGCCGACGCGCCGGTGCTGCTGGTCAACGACCGCGCCATGTGCAGCTTCATGGATGAGCGCAAGCTCGATGAGTTGGTCGATGGCCTGAAAGCGGAGGCTGGCCTATGAACCGCGCGGCATCCATTCTTGATCGTTTCGCCGCCACCGGGTGCGAAACGTGTTTCCATGGCCGCCACATTGAGCCGCAGATTTACGCGGGACTCGATGGCCAGAACTGGCGCTTGAAGGATTACGAGGCGCGCGGCGGTTATCAGGCCCTCAAAAAGATTCTGGGCCAGGACGGCGGCGTGGGCATGACGCCCGATCAGGTTATTGCCGCCGTCAAGGAATCGGGCCTGCGCGGGCGCGGCGGCGCGGGTTTCCCGACCGGGCTGAAGTGGAGCTTCATGCCGCGCCAGTTTCCGGGGCAGAAATACCTGGTCTGCAATTCCGACGAGGGCGAACCGGGCACCTGCAAGGACCGCGACATCCTGATGTACAACCCGCATATCGTCATCGAGGGCATGGCGATAGCCGCCTACGCCATGGGCGCGAGCGTGGCTTACAACTACATCCACGGCGAAATTTTTCAGATCTACGAACGTTTTGAAGAGGCGCTGCAAGAAGCGCGCGCCGCGGGCTATCTGGGCGATCACATCCTGGGCAGCAGCTTGAGCTTTCAGATTCACGCGCACCACGGCTTTGGCGCTTATGTGTGCGGCGAGGAAACGGGCCTGCTCGAATCCATCGAAGGCAAGCAAGGCCAGCCGCGCTTCAAGCCGCCGTTTCCGGCCAGCTTTGGCCTGTACGGCAAACCCACCACCGTCAACAACGCCGAAACGCTGGCGGCGGTGCCGTGGATCATCCGCAACGGCGGCGCGGCTTACCTGGCCTGCGGCAAACCGGGCAACGGCGGCACCAAGATCTATTCGGTCAGCGGCGACGTGGGACTGCCCGGCAATTACGGAGTGCCCGTGGGCACGCCCTTCGCCAAGGTGCCGGAGCG
>JAIRQU010000111.1 GCA_031256305.1 Burkholderiaceae bacterium | reverse complement strand
ATGCCGACCTGGGCGTGCCGCAGGCCGGGGAAATGCTGGTCAAGTCCCGGTTGGCCATGAAGATCGATCAGATCATCAAGTCGCGCCGCTGGACGCAGCAGCAGGCCGCCGAGGCGCTTGGAATGTCCCAACCCAAGCTGTCCAAGATGCTGCGCGGCCAATTTCGGGGCATCAGCCAGACCCGGATGCTCGAATGCCTGAATTTGCTGGGCCGTGACGTACAGATCGTGGTTGGCCCGGCCCGGCGCGTCCGCGCGCACGCCACGGGCAGGCTGGATGTCGTCTTTGCCTGATGGGGCATTCAGGCTATCAGGACTATCACTGAAAGGAATGCCGCCATGCTTCATCATCATCCCCATCCGGGCGAGGTGCTCAAGGAAACGGTGTTCGATCCGCTGAATCTGTCGGTGACTGACGCGGCGGAGCGTCTGGCCATGTCGCGCACCGCGCTCTCGCGCGTCTTGAACGGCAAGGCGGGCATTAGCCCCGGCCTGGCGGCGCGGCTGGAAAAGGCCGGCGCAAGCACGGCGCAGACCTGGATCAATCTTCAAGCCAACTATGACTTGTGGTGCGTGATGCAGCGCCCGCACCCGCGTGTCCGCCCGTTGCAGCCCGCGCGCGCATAGCGCCATGCGCGGCGGCGGGTGGCGCCAGCCCTGCCACGGCTTTGTTGCCCGGATTCGGAGACCTGTATGGGGTATAAGCACCGATGCACATGAATACCGATTGGAGAGCGTCATGAGTACCGTGCGCTGGAATATCGCCGTATCGCCGGACGTGGATCAGTCCGTGCGCATGTTCCTTGCCGCGCAAGGCGGCGGCGGCAAGGGCGGCCTGTCGCGTTTTATTGAGGAGGCGACGCGTGCCTACCTCTTTCGGCAAGCCGTGGAACAAACCAAGGCCGCCGCGGCTGGCATGAGCGAGACTGAGCTTGATGACCTCATTGATGAAGCCGTGCAGTGGGCGCGAAAGCAGTGATGCGCGTCATTCTGGATACCTGATGGCATCGAGGTCAGCGATCTGAATGATGCTTTCCTGCTGGCAATGGCACGGGTCAGCGAGGCCGATTACCTGGTGACTGGCGACCACCGCGCCGGACTGCTGCAACGCGGCAACATTGGCCGCACCCGAATCGTCACGCCAACCACCTTTTGCGCCGAGGCGCTTTGAAACCATGCCAGTCAGAGCACCCGCAATCGCGGGTTGCAGCCCGCGCGTGCATGGCTCAATGCTCGGCGGCGGGGGTGGCGGACAGCTTGATTCCGAGCGCCTTTATCACGGCTAGCGTCGTGCGCAGCGTCGGGTTGCCTTCGGCGCTAAGCGAACGGTAGAGCTGTTCACGCGATAACCCGGTCTGTTTGGCAATCTGTGCCATGCTCTTGGCGCGGGCCGCGATGCCCAGCGCACGAGCGATGAAACGGGGATCGTTTGTCTCGAAAGCGCCGGTCATAAAGTCAGCAATAGCCTGCTGAGACTTTAGAGGTTCAACAGGATCAAAGGCCGTCAACTTTTCAGTCATGGTTGTTCGCTCGATTGGCCGGCGAGGCGCAGCGCGGTCTGCCAGTTTGCTTCAACTCAAACATACCGTTATCATAGTCTAAAAACTACCTTAATGGGGCGCTCATGGGGCGGGGAACAAGGGAACAACGAACCGGCTTAAAGTCCGGCATTCCGCTATCAAGATGGGCAGTATCAAGCGCCACTCAAGCGTTGTTTTGGGCGCGGCCCTTGCGCCAACGGGCGCGCGGCGGATGCGCCAGAGGCGGCGCAAAGCGTTGATGCGGGGCGCGGGCGTTCAGGCCGGAACGCTGTTTATTGGGCTTGGCGCCGCAATTGGCAAGCGCCGCCATCTGACCGGGATGTCTGCTAGACTTTGCCGCGCGTGTCGCACTTTGCCGCAACGCTTTGGCATAAACGATTTGTCACCATGAAAGCAAAATACTTTACATCCCTTGTTGCCGCATCCGTGCTTACCGTTGCGGCGGGTCAGGCTTGGGCGGTTGGCTGTTTGTCGGGCGCGGTGGCCGGCGGCGTGGCGGGCCATGTCGCGGGGCACCACGCAGTCGCTGGCGCGATAACGGGCTGCGTGGTTGGCCACGAGATCGCCAAGCACAACAAGCAGAAAAAGCTCGCGGCGCAGAAGGCCGCGCAGGCACAACAGGCACGGGAGCGCGCCGCGGCGGCATCCGGCGCGCCGGCCCTGCCGCCGCCCCAAGCGGCGCCAGTGCAAACCATGCCCCGCCGGTTGTAGCGCCGGCGCGGTGATGATGGGTAGAGGTCTGATCGTAGGGGGTGGGCTTTTTGCGACCCCTTAGTTTTTGAGGCTTTTGAGGCGATGGTTTTCGCTGCGCCCAACCTATCCTGATTTGCTCGGCGCGCGCTGATGCAGCGAAACGCAGAGCAGGGCTTGGTGTAGGGCGGTTCCCCTTATATCAACAACATCGCCTATTGGGCTTTGTTGGATTATCCCTGTAATTTGGTCAGGCAAGGCTGACTATTTGAGGATATTAAAATACATCTTTAACCGCTTTCAAGGTCTCGATGAGGGTTTTAATATACTTGATAGTAGGCAATTCAATGCCATTCTTCGTGTGATACGCCGCGCCGATCAGAACAACTAAAATAACCGTTGGCGGAATAATAATTGCCCCCACCAGAGCAGAAATGTGCCAGTCGGGCGCTGAATTCGTCACGGCGTAGTGACCGACAATGATGGAAGCCAAAATCAGCGCAACGCCATAAAGCAAGAAAACCGCTCCAATAGACCAGCCGAATGCCAACTTTTCAAGTTCTGTCCTGTGTTTAAATTCCTGAAGTCCTAAGCTGTTGTCAGACAATGATTCCTGAGGATCCAAAACCTTGTCCCTCAACGCAACATTGCCATGTAAAAGGCTGTCCTGCGACAAATCAACATTATTATTCGGCGGCTTGAGCGCTTCGTCAGTCATTGGATTATCCTTGCGCGTACCAAATTTATTTAGTGTCGGTCGTTAAATTACAAAATTCCCAAATTTATAAGCCGGTACCGCATGGCCGTTTGCGAAACAAAAAACAAATTGGCCAAGCGTTCAATATCTTTGATCTTTTTTACGCTAATTACGTATTTTATGATTTTTCCGGGCATTAATAATTCAGCCGCGAAACCATTGGCGGAAACCTCTTCCTGAATGCCGGGATTTGAAGTAAAGTTGGTAGGCGGATCACGAAAAAACGCCCGTTTGGCGTTCAGATGTCCAAGTGCAAAATGGCCTATTTCGTGCGCAATAGTAAAGCGTTGACGCACAGGCACCTCCGTTCCGTCATAGCGAATAACGGGTACGTGGTTTTCAAACTCGATTCTGCCGCTACAGCCGTCCATGCCGAGTTCCTGGATCACCTTGATACCCATAAAGCTGGCAATCTTCTCAGGATCGACAGGTAGCGTTCCATCCCAACGAGTGTCTAGCACGGAAGATGCGTCCATATCAAGCGACTCTTTCAGATTAATTTGGCAATTTAACACCTAACACGTGCAGAGCCAAGACCCCACAGTTATATGTAGTATTACACTTACCACGCTCAACCGTACGATCAATTGAAGTCATGCTCATCAAGTGGTGTCAGAAATTTCAAACTACGACACGCCTACACACCCGGATAGCTTGCTCGTTCTTTTGTTACGGTTGCCCCTCCTCCGCCAACGCGCGCGTAACCACCTCGCGCACGTCGTTGCTGAGTTTGGGCGCGGCGGCCACGCGCGCGATGGCGGCGCGGGCGGCGGCGCGATAGGGATCGGCCAGGCGCGCCCAGGCGTCTAGGGCGCGCGCCAGCCGCGCGGCGATTTGCGGGTTGAAGGCGTCTATTTCCAGCACGCGGCTGGCCCAGAAGTCGTAGCCCGCGCCGTCGGCGCGGTGAAAGCCCGCCGGGTTGCCAAAGCAGTAGCCAAACAGCAGGCTGCGCGCGCGGTTGGGGTTGCGCGCCGTAAAGTCCGGGTGCCGCATGAGTTGCTGCACGGCGGGTAAGGCGCTGCCGCCGCGGTCGGGCGCGCACGCTTGCAGCGCGAACCATTTGTCGATGGCCAGCGGCTCGGTGCGCAGGCGCGCGTAATAGCGTTCCAGCGCCTGCGCCGCGAGCGGGTGGCCGGCGTGGACCAGTGCGCCCAGCGCGGCGATGCGCTCGGTCATGTTGCCCGCGTCCTTGCATTGCTGGTAGGCGCGGCCTGGCCAGACCGGATCGCCCGCATCAAAGGCGGCCCGGCACAGCATCCGCAAAGCCAACCCAGCCAAAGCGCGGCGGCCCGCGGCAACGGGTTCGGGCTGGTACGCGCCGTTGTCGCGGCAAGCGTGCCAGACTTGCTCCCAATCGGGCCGCAGGGCGTGCGCCAGTTGTCGCGCCATGGCGTCGAGCACGGCGTGGATGTGCTGCGGATCAAAGGGCGTGAGCTGTCCGGCCACGTAGTCCGCGCCCGGCAGCCTGAGCGCCAGCGCCTTGAACGCGGCGTCCAACTGTGGGTGATGCAGCACGGCGCGCAGGGCGGCCAGCAGTTGGTCGCCGATGATCTGGACGGGCGCATCGCCTTGCGCGCGCACCCAGTACAGCGCGGTTTGCAGCAGCGCTTGCTGCCCGGCTTCCCAGCGGTTGTAGGGGTCGCTGTCGTGCGCCAGCAGGGTCAGCAGATCGTCTTCGGTCAGGTCAACGTCGAGTTTGACTGGGGCCGAAAAGCCGCGCAGCAGCGAGGGCGCGGGGCGGCTTTCGACGTTGTGGAACACCAGCGTGGCCTGCGGCTGGTGGAGCACATAAACCATTTCCGCGCCAGCGGGCGCGGCCTCTGGCGCAAGCTGGAGCGGCAATGCCGCGCCGTCCGGGCCAACCAGGCCAAGCCGGATCGGGATGACCAGCGGCGCCTTGTCCGGCTGCCCCGGCGTGGGCCGGCAGCTTTGGGTCAGCGTGAGCGTGTAGCGCCGCGCGGCGGCGTCGTATTGCCCGCGCGCCGTAACGGCCGGCGTGCCCGCCTGCGCATACCAGCGCTTGAATTGCGGCAGCAGGCGCGCCAAGTCGCCATCGGGGTTGGCGCCGGCGATGGCCTGCGCAAAGTCGTCACAGGTCACGGCCTGCCCGTCGTGGCGCGCAAAGTACAAATCCATGCCGCGCCGAAAGCCTTCGCGCCCGGTCAGCGTTTGCATCATGCGCACCACTTCAGCGCCTTTTTCGTACACGGTGGCGGTGTAGAAGTTGCTGATTTCCAGATATTCGTCGGGCCGCACCGGGTGCGCCATCGGCCCGGCGTCCTCGGGGAACTGCGCGGCGCGCAGCGCGATTACGTCGTGGATGCGCTTGACCGCGCGGGCGCTGGCGCTGCCCGCCAGGTCCATGCTGAATTCCTGATCGCGGAAAACGGTCAGTCCTTCCTTGAGCGAAAGCTGGAACCAGTCACGGCAGGTCACGCGGTCGCCCGTCCAGTTGTGGAAGTACTCGTGGCCAATGACGCTCTCGATGGCGTCGTAATCGGCGTCGGTGGCCGTGGCCGGGCTGGCCAGCACAAACCGGGTGTTGAAGATGTTCAGGCCCTTGTTCTCCATCGCGCCCATGTTGAAGTCGCTGGTGGCCACGATCATGAAGCGGTCCAGATCCAGCGACAGGCCAAAGCGCGCCTCGTCCCAGGCTACCGCGCGCATCAGCGAGCGCATGGCATGGCCGGTCTTGTCCAGGTCGCCGGGCCGTACATAGACCTGGAGCAGGTGCGCGCGCCCGGCGCGGTCGGTGATGCGCTGCTCGCGCGCCACCAGCCGCCCCGCCACCACGGCGAACAGGTAGCAGGGCTTTTTGTACGGATCGCGCCAGCGCGCAAAGTGCCGCCCGCCGTCCAGGTCGCCCTGCTCCACCAGATTGCCATTGGCCAGCAGCACCGGGTATTGGGCCTTGTCCGCGCGCAGCGTGACGGTGTAGGCGGCCATTACATCCGGGCGGTCCAGAAAATAGGTGATGCGCCGGAAGCCCTGCGCCTCGCACTGGGTAAAAAAACTGCCCTGGCTGACGTACAGGCCCATGAGCTGACTGTTCTGATCCGGGCGGCAGGTGGTGAAAATTTCCACCTCGAACGGCTCGGCCCCATCAGGCACGCCTTCGATAACCAGTTGCCCGCTCTCGACGCGAAAGCTCGCGCCCTGTCCGCCCACTTGCACGCGCGCCAGGTCCAGATCCTCGCCGTCGAGCCGCAGCGGTTGCGGCGGCGCATCGGGGTTGCGGCGCAGCGTCATCTTGTTGAGCACGCGCGTCTTGGCCGGGTCCAGGTCAAGGGTCAGATCGACCGCGTCGATCCAGAACGCCGGGGGCGCGTAATCGAGCCGCCGGGTGACGGCGGTTTGTCCTTCACGCATGATGGTTCTACTCTCCGTTGGAAATGGCGCGCGCTTTACACGCCCTGCTTGAGGCTGGCCTCGATAAAGGCGTCCAGATCGCCATCGAGCACTTTTTGCGTATTGCTGATCTCCACGCTGGTGCGCAGATCCTTGATGCGGCTCTGGTCGAGCACGTAGCTGCGGATCTGGTGGCCCCAGCCCACGTCGGTCTTGGAATCTTCGAGCTTTTGCTGCTCGGCCATGCGCTTTTTCATTTCGTGGTCGTACAGGCGCGAGCGCAAGCGCCGCCAGGCCACGTCGCGGTTGTTGTGCTGGCTGCGGCTGTCCTGGCACTGCACCACGATGCCGGTGGGCAGGTGCGTCAGCCGCACCGCCGAATCGGTCTTGTTGATGTGCTGCCCGCCCGCGCCGCTGGCGCGAAAGGTGTCGATGCGCACATCCGCCGGGTTGATGTCAATTTCAATGGAATCGTCGATTTCCGGGTACACGAACACGCTGGCAAAGCTGGTGTGCCGCCCGCCCGCCGAATCGAACGGCGACTTGCGCACCAGGCGGTGCACGCCCGTTTCGGTGCGCAGCAGCCCATAGGCGTATTCGCCGTCGATCTTGATCGTGGCGCTTTTGATGCCCGCGGTCTCGCCCGGCATCTCGTCTTCCAGGTCGGCCTTGAAGCCCTTGCGTTCGGCGTATTTGAGGTACTGGCGCAGCAACATGCTGGCCCAGTCCTGCGCCTCGGTGCCGCCCGCACCGGCCTGAATGTCCAGAAAGCAATTGCACGGATCGGCCGGCTGGTGGAACATGCGGCGAAATTCCAAATCTTCCACGGTTTGCGCCGCCCCCGCCACGTCGTCCGCGATGGCCGCCAGCGCCGCGTCGTCGTTCTCGCCCTTGCTCAGTTCATACAGCTCGGCGCTGTCGGCCAAGTTGCGCTCCAGGCCGTCGAGCACGCCCACCACGCCGTCGAGCGCCTTCTTTTCCTTGGACAGCTCCTGCGCCTTCTTGGGGTCGCTCCAAACCGCCGGGTCTTCCAGCGCGGCGTTTACCGTGCGCAGCCGTTCAGCCTTGGCGGGATAGTCAAAGATACCCCCGTAGCGCCGCCGCGCGCGCGCGCAAGTCCTCGATCCGCGCGCCAATCTGGTTGATGTGTTCGGTATCCATAAGCTCGTTCCTCGTACTGCTCACGCAAAAACATTCAATTTTCTCATGCCCGCGCCCTGCGGCCAGACTTGGCGCACGGCGCGTTGTGTGTATCGCCCCCGGCGCGGCAACGAACAGGCTGGGCCGCAAAACAGGGCCTCGCCACAGGCAACCCAGTTTTGCTGGCGCGGTTTTTAAGCGGCTGATGCCGCCTTGTGCCACCCTGCTCCGCCTTTGCTACACTTTGGCGGTAATTCCTTATGGGTCAGAAAAGCGCGCTTGCGCTGCGACAGAGACAACCCCCGTGCAGAGATTGAAATTGGCCATGCAAAATCCGGTATATGGCGCTCGCGGAGCGCTTTTTTCGTGGACATTCCTGCGGCGCGCCTGGCTGGCGGCGGGGCTGGTCGTGCTGGCGCTGCCGGCGCTGCGCGCGGCCACGCTTGATCCGGCGGTATTGCCCAGGGTGCAGGCGGCCACGTTCGAGGTCGTTATTCCCAAACCGGTTAAGGAGACGTTGACCTACGAAAAGCCCTTGCCGCTCGATCAACTGCCCTTTCAGGAACGCAACGACAAGTACAACTCGGTGGGCACCGCGTTCGCGCTGGACGACCAGCATTACGTCACCGCGGCCCACGTGCTGGATTTGGGCATTGGCAGCCTGACGGGCGAGCCGGCGCTGCGCGACGCCAGCGGCCATGTTTATGCCATCGACCAGATCACGCGCTTTTCGCTGCAACAGGATTTTGTCGAATTCACGCTGAAGGACCCGCCCAAGATCGTCCCGCTGCAAGTCAATACCCGCCCGGCCATGAATGATGTCGTGTATGCCGTGGGCAATGCGCTGGGCACGGGTATCGTCATCCGCGACGGGCTGTACACCTCGCAAACGCCGGAAGATGAAGATGGCCGCTGGCAGTGGATCCGCTTTTCCGCCGCCGCCTCGCCGGGCAACAGCGGCGGCCCGCTGCTGGACAAGAATGGCGAGGTCATTGGCGTGGTGTTGATGAAGTCGCCCGGCGAAAACCTCAATTACGCGCTGCCCATCGACCAGGTGCTCAAGGCGCCGGCTAATCTGGCCGTGGCCGACACGCGCCTGATCTACACGCTGGACGTCATCGGGGACAAACATGCCGGGGCGTTCAAGATGCAGTTTTCACTGCCCAGGAGCTTCGCGGATTTCAGCGCGGCGTTCATGCGGCGGTATGCCGAAAATGACGACCAGATGTTGCAAGCGCTGCTGCGCGAGAACGCCGATACGCTGTTTCCCAAGGGGCAGGGTTCCAGCCAGGCCTTGCACGACAGTTCTGACAACGCCGCCTTTCCCGGCCTGCTGCACCGCGGCGACGATGGCATTTGGCGCGTGGTCCGGCCCGGCGCGGCCCAAACCCCGCTGCCGCCCAATGGCGACGTAACCGTAGCCATCTGGGGCAGCCAACTGCTGTTTCATTTGCGCAAGCCCGACGACGTATCCAGCCAGCAACTCTATGGAGACCCAAAGCAGTTCATGGATCTGCTGCTCAAAGGCATCCCCTTCAAGCGCCGCGTGGGTTCCGAGGAAATCAGGATTACCTCGCTGGGCCAGCCCGCCGACGAGCAAAACCTGACGGACGCCTATCAGCGCCATTGGCAAATCAAAATCTGGCCGATGCCTTATC
>JAIRQU010000048.1 GCA_031256305.1 Burkholderiaceae bacterium | reverse complement strand
CGCATCGAGGCTGACATGCGCGCGCTGCTGGCACGCGTCAAGCCCGACGCGCACATTGACGCCGCCGGGCATTGAACCCAAGTTGACCGGCTTGCCATGACCGGCCTGGCGCAGCGGTTCTACGACCTGGCCGTCTGGGCCGCGCAACCGCTGCTGCTGCGCAAGCTGCGCCGCCGGGGCCGAGCCGAGCCGGGCTATCTGCAAGCTGTTCCCGAACGGTTCGGGCATTACGTCCAGCCGCGCCCCGCAGCGGATGCGGCCCAGGGGCAGCCGCTGATCTGGATTCATGCCGTGTCGCTGGGCGAGACGCGGGCGGCGGCCATTTTGCTGGCCGCGCTGCGCGCGCGCTGGCCACAGATGCGGCTGCTGCTTACGCACGGCACCGCCACCGGGCGCGCGGAAGGCGGCAAGCTGTTGCGCGCGGGCGACGCGCAGGTCTGGCAGCCGTGGGATACGCCCGCCGCCACGCGGCGCTTTTTTGCGTACTTCCGGCCCGACGCGGGCGTGCTGATGGAAACCGAAGTCTGGCCCAACCTGATCGGCCAAGGCCGCCGCGCGGGCGTGCCCATCGCGCTGGCCAATGCGCGCCTTTCGGACAAGTCGCTGCGCGGCGCGCGGTGCGCGGCGGCCCTGCTGCGTCCGGTCTATGCTGGGCTGTCTGCTGCCTGGGCGCAAACCGAAGCCGATGCCGACCGCCTGCGTCAGGCCGGGACGCGCAACGTCGCCGTGCTGGGCAATCTCAAGTTCGACGCCGTGCCCGATGCCGATGCCGTGGCACGCGGCCTGGCTTGGCGAGAGCGGCACAACCTGGCAAAGCCCGTGGTGATGTTGGCCAGCTCGCGCGAGGGTGAGGAGGCTCTGCTGCTCGACGCTATCCGCGCGCAAGCTCGCGCCGATATTCAATGGTTGATCGTGCCGCGCCACCCGCAGCGTTTCGACGCCGTGGCCGATCTGATTCGCGCGGCGGGCTGGTCGGTCAGCCGCCGCAGCGGCTGGCCCGATGACATGCCGCCCGCCGCGGGTGAAAACGCCATCTGGCTGGGCGACAGTCTGGGTGAAATGGCCGCTTATTACACCCTGGCCGACGCGGCGCTGCTGGGCGGCAGCTTTGCGCCGCTGGGCGGCCAGAACCTGATCGAGGCCGCCGCCTGCGGTTGCCCGGTCGTCATGGGGCCGCACACCTTCAACTTTGACCAAGCCGCGCGCTTGGCGCAAACCGCGGGCGCGGCCCGGCGCGCATCCAATACGGCCGACGCCGTAGCACAGGCCGTGGCTCTGTTGCAAGACCCGGCGCGACACAGCGCGATGGCGCAAGCCGCCCGCGCCTTTGCCGCCAGCCAGCGCGGCGCGGCAGAGCGCATGGCACAGGCGCTGGGGTGGCTGCTGGAGATTTAAGGCACGGCGGTTTTAAACGTTCCCGGCGCTGCCGTACAGGTTTTCCGCCAGAAGTTGCGCTGCGTTACCGCCAGCGCGCACGGCAGCGTTGAGGCCAGCGCCACCAACCTCTTGATGGCGGTCAAGCCAGTGTTGTTGGTCAGAAACAACCCCTGACAGAGCGCCGGCAGCCAAAGATTGCGGTTCATGGGAGGGGCGGATAAAGATGCTTGTCGGTATCGGCGGTCAATGGCGGCGTTGTTCCCGGCATTGGCGGGCGCGTTAATTTGTATCGCCGCCGGGTATCCAAATCGCCCAATACCAGCGAAAATACACAGTCGCGCGCAAACACGCGCAAGAGGTCTTTACGCCTGTATTGACTTCCATTTCTACATTTCCTTTCCGCGATCCTAAGATGAGCGAACTCGAATCCGCCACGTCTGTACCCGAAACTCCAGCCCCCGCATCATCCGGGCATCCGCTTGATGCGCTCACGGGCGGGGTGTTTTCCGCCGCCACGTCGGGCGAACGCGCCCAGCGCTTGCGCGCATGGCTGGCCGCCAATCCAGCGCCCGAACAAATGCACGCCGTCTATAAGGAACTGGCGGCCAAGGACAAAGGCGCGGCCAGGCCGTTGCGTGAAAAGCTCGACGAACTGCGACGCGAGCGCAGCCAGGAAGCCGTGGCCGACGAATGGGCGGTCAAGGCGCAGGCGCGGCTGGATCTGGCGCGCCTGAACATCGCCGACGCGCTGGCCTGGCAGCGCGACGCGGCCAAGGCTGGCGCGCCGCTTTCGCGCGAACCGCTGGCGGGCCTGCGCGAGCGGCTGATCGAGCGTTCCAACCAGATCGAAGATCTGCAAAAGCGCGTCTCGGTGCAGTGCGAGGCGGCGGTGCTGCTGGCGCAGCGCATCGAACTGCTTTCGACCAAGCCGTGGCGCGGCGCGCAGGACACGCGCGCCGTGCTGACCGCCGATGTTCAGCACTGGGGCGAACAGGCCGCGTCGATTGCGGCAGACGCGCAGTGGCCCAGCGTCGATTTGCGCTATCCGCCGCAGCTCGAAAGCGCGCAAACCCAGTTGACGGCGGTGTGGGAAGCGTTTGCCAGCGCCCTGGACTTGGCGGTGACCGCCGCCGCTGATGGCGCCGCGCCGCTGCCGCCGGTACCGGTCTGGGCCGATGAAATCGCCCGCGCGCGGGCCGCTGCGGCCGAAGCGGCGGAAACGGCCAAGCCCGCCAAACCCAAGCCCGCCCCGCCCGCGCCCGAACAAATCGCCGCCGCTACCCAGGCGGTGGAAGCGGGCGTGATGCTGCTCGAACAAGCCGTTGCCAGCGGCCACACCAAGAACATGCACAGCGCCACGCAGGCGCTGCGCCAGTCGCTCAAGACACACGGGCGTTTGATCGACGACACGCTGGCCGCGCGCGTGCATGCCACGCTGGTATCCGCGGGCGAGCTGCAAGGCTGGCAACGCTGGAGCGCCGACCAGTTGCGCGAGCAGCTTGTCGTTCGCGCCGAGGCGCTGCTGGTCAGGCGCAAAGTGCGCAAGACTGCGGACAAGCTTGGGAACGCAGCGGAAAGCCAGCCGGAGCAGGGCGCGCAGACCGCGCCGCAACCGGTGCAGGTTGCCGTGCAAGCGTCCGAAAGTCCAGTGGCTGACACGCCGAGGGCAGCGGAGGCCAGCGCTCAAGCTGCCGCGGTGCCCGAAGCAGCCCCCGTAACGCCTGCCGAAGCAAGCGTTGAAACGTCTGCCCAAACAGTTGCCGAAACGCTCGCCGAGGCAATCGACCAGGCGCCCGCCGAGGCCGCTGCACAGGCAGCCGCCGAAACGCCGCAGCCTGCCGCCAGCGCCGATGAACCGCAACCCGGTCAGCACGCGGGCGATTTGATCCCCGCATTCACGGGCCGCAAGTTGCAAGATGCCATCCGCAAATTGCGCGAGGAATGGAAGGTAGCCGACGCGGGCGGCGCGCCCAATCTGGCGCTGTGGAAGCGGTTCGACCGTGCGTGCAATGCCGCGCACCGTTTCGTCGATGAATGGCTGGAGAAATCGCGCGCCGAAACCGCCCAGCACAAAGCCCAGCGCCTGGCGTTGATCGCCGAGGTCGAGATCTGGACGGCGGCCCAGGCCAGTATCGCCACGCCGCCCGACTGGAAGCTGACTGGCCGCCAGATTCAACAGTTCTCTGAACGCTGGCGCAATGGCGGACACGTGCCCGAAGCCGCGTTTGCCCCGTTACAAGGGCGCTGGAAGGCGGTCATCGCCGCCGCCGCCATGCCGTTGCAAGCCGCGCAAAAAAGCAGTACCGAGCGCCGCCATGCGCTGATCGCCGAGGCGCAGCAGTTGACCAGCGCGCCGTTGCGCATTGATACGGTCAAGGCGCTGCAACGGCGCTGGCAGGCCGAGGCGCACGCCGTGCCGCTGGAGCGCAAGCACGAGCAAAAGCTGTGGGACGCCTTTCGCAAGCCTATCGACGAGGCATTCCAGAAAAAGAGCGCTGAGCGCGAAAAGAGCCAGGCCGTCGTCAGCGCGCGCGACTGGGTGGTGCTTGATGCCGCCCAGGCGCTTGAAGCGGCCAACGCCGCCGGCGACGCGCGCCGGATTCGTGATGCCATGACCGCGCTGGAAGCCGCGCTGCGCGGCGAGACGGTTCAAGTTCAGACCCCGGCCCAGGCTGACGCGGCGGCGCCAATCCCGGCGGAGGCGTCAGCAACGCCCGCCCCGGCAGCGCCACCGGCATCAACCCGGACCACGGCAGTTGCTGAAGGCGAAACCAATGCGGGCGCAGATCAGCAGGCCGAACCCGCAACGGTTCAGAGCGCGCCAGCGCAGGCGCAGGGGGATGCACAAACCGCGCCGGTGCCGGATGCGCAAGCGGCACAAGCCGCGCCATCAGAACCGGCTGCCGTTACGCCGGAACCCGCGCCCAAGCCCGCCAAGCCGTTGATCGCCATGCGCGGTGACGATCGTCCCGGCATGAAGAAAGCCACGGCGCAACCCGAAGGCCGGAGCAGGTTCGGCGACCGCCGCGGGCGCGACGAGCGTGGCGGCCCTCGCTTGGGGGCGCATGGCGCGCGCTCCGATGAGCGCGGTGCGCGTGACGACCGACGCAATGACCGGCGCGATGGTCCGCGCCCGCCCCGTTTGGGCGATGCCGCTTTCCGCGCCCAGCGCGAGGCGCTGGAACACGGGCAAGCAGCCTTGCGCAAGCTGGCCGCGCAGGCGCACGGCGAGGCGCTAACCGGCCTTCTGGCTGCCTGGCAGCAACGTTCAGCCGATGCGCTGCCCGCCGCCCAGGAATTTGGCCGCGCTGTTACCTCATCCGTGTATGCCCGCTGGCAGCAAGCCCTTGCCGCAGCGCCGGCTGGAGAGGCGGCGCAAGCCCTGCTGCGCCTGGAGATGGCCGCCGAAGCGCCCACGCCCGCCGAGCATCTGGACGCGCGCCGCGCGTTGCAACTGAGCCTGCTCACGCGGCGCGATGACGCCAAGCCTATCGACACCTGGACGCGGGACGCCGCCACCGTGCTGGCTGCCGCGCACGACGCCGCCTCGGCCCGGCGATTGCAAACTGCGCTGAAAGCATTGCTGCGCCAGTAAGCGCAAAGGCATAAGAGCCGCTGCCCAACGGCGGCGGCATAGGCAAAGAGCCGCCGGTTCGGGGCGCTTGCCCTATAGTTATCTTGTAGAACATCTACATGCGTTTGAGCAACGGGGTGTTACTGATATAAAGCGCTCCCAGCAATACGAGGATGGCTAATGAATAAATCAATGTACCGGATGGGTTTCCATGATCAAGAATAATCAACCGGATGATGGCCGTGATACCGATGTAGATGAAATAACGCAACGGGAAATGAAGTTTTGATTCAAAATATTTTGCAATAAGTGCGATGAATTCAAAATATAGGAACCAGATGATGATGGCGCCTATCATGGCATGATCGTCATGATTGGGATGCTCGTCAATTAGAATGGTTAACAATGTCCAGGTGGTCCGGATCAGAAATCCTGACAATATGATAACCAATATAATAAGCAGATACGCGAGCAGCCGTTTCATGAATTTTGACAGTTTTTTGGGTGTTATTCCATTCATACGTTGTTGTTTTCATTTTGATACATCCCCTGTCAATCGCCAAAATATGTCCTTGGTATGACAGGGGGTGGAATCTTGTCATTACCGATTACAAGTTCCGGTGGGCCTGCGCGTGTTGCATGGATTTTTGCCGTTTCCTGAATCGGCCCTGTAAAGAACAGTCTGGTCATGCCAGATAGCCAATCATTTAATTACTATGGATAACTTGCGCAACCGCAAGAGTCTCACATGGATACTGAAAAAAATAGGCTTCACTGACCCGCAAAAGTTTGCTGATCTGTTGATTTAAGCAGCAATCGTGAATCAGGGCGGCTGAGGCATCGGATGCGTCAACTTGACACGGATCCTGCTGTCTGGTGAAATTATTTTCAAAATTTTTCATGACAAAATTCCTTTTACACTAAAAGCTGAAGGAGAAAGTGCCC
>JAIRQU010000044.1 GCA_031256305.1 Burkholderiaceae bacterium | reverse complement strand
GGTGGAGGACTTTCCGCGCGACGTGGAACAGTTGCAGCGCCTGCTGGAGCCGCCCGCGCCGGGCCAGCCGCTGATCGCCACGCCGGGCGCGGGCACGCGGGTGCCCATCTGGCTGCTGGGGTCGAGCCTGTTTTCGGCGCAACTGGCGGCCCTGCGCGGCCTGCCCTATGCGTTTGCCTCGCACTTTGCGCCCGCGCACCTGATGCGGGCCATCGAGGTCTATCGGCGCGGCTTCAAGCCCTCGGCGCAATGCGCCCAGCCGCGCGTGATGATCGGCGTGCCGCTGATCGCCGCGCCCACCGACGAGCAGGCGCAATACCTGGCCAGCAGCGTGTTCCAGCGCGTGCTGGGCATTCTGCGCGGACAGCGCGGTCTGTTGCCGCCGCCGCGCCAGGGCTTGCTGGAATCGCTCACGCCGGGCGAGCGCGCGGGCATCGATGACTTTCTGGCCTGCGCCGTGATCGGTTCGCCCGCCACCGTGCGCCAGGGCTTGCAGGCGCTGGCCGACCAGACCGGCTGCGATGAAATGATCTTCACCTGCGACATCTACGAGCCGCAACTGCGGCTGCGCGCGCTGACCCTTGCCGCCGAAGTCAAGGGCCTACGATAATTGAGGCTGGACATGACAACCGCAGTGGATTTAAGTGGACTATCCGGGCAATTTGTTCGCCGTTTCAGCGCCTAGCGGCGCGGGCAAATCCAGCCTGGTCAAGGCGCTGATTCAGGCCGACGCGCGGGTGCGGCCTTCGGTCTCTCACACCACGCGCGCGCCGCGCGGACGGGAGCAGGAGGGCCGCGAGTACTTTTTCGTCAGCGACCGTCAGTTCGACGTCCTGGTAGCCGAAAACCGTCTGCTCGAATGGGCGCGCGTGCATGGCAACCGCTACGGCACTTCGCGCGCCGGTATCGAGGCCAGCCTGGCCGCAGGCCGCGACGTCATGCTGGAAATCGACTGGCAGGGCGCGCTGCAAATCCGCCAGCGCTTTCCCGGCGCCATTTTGATCTTCGTGCTGCCGCCCAGCCTGGACGACTTGCGCGCGCGCCTGACGCAGCGCGGCGAGGACGCGCCCGAAGCCATCGCGCTGCGCCTGCAAAACGCCGAGCGCGAACTGGCGCAGACAAGCCAGTTCGACTATGTGATAATCAATGGTTCGTTCGAGCAGGCGTTATCTGATCTTCACACCATCGTGCGCGCCCGGCGTTTGCGTTATGCCGTTCAGCGGCGCGCACGCGCTGAAACTTTTAGCGCGCTGGGTATCGGTTGACTGCCGCGCCCGCGCCGCTTCAGCCCTCCCACAAAATTCACTCATCGCATACATACCATGGCCCGCGTTACCGTAGAAGATTGCCTGGAAAGAATCCCCAACCGCTTCCAGCTCGTGCTGGCCGCTACCTACCGCGCCCGTATGCTCAACAAGGGCCACGCGCCGCTGGTGGAGGCAGGCAGCAACCGCTCCAGCGTTATCGCCTTGCGCGAAATTGCCGCCGGTAAAGTGGGCATCGAGATGCTCAAAAAGGTGCCTATCTGACGGGGCTATCGCCTTTCCTGTACACCGCAAAGCGCCCCGGGGCGCTTTTTTGTTGTTTATTTTTCTCATTCCGCCCTACCCGCGCAAGCCAAAACGCCCCCAGAACCGTGACACACAGTTACATTAGGGGATATTCACACTTTTGCGCGGATGGCGTTCCTTGTCCGAAGGCCGGATACCGGACGCGGGTTTGTGTTGCCCTTTGTGTCCGCGGCAAGCGCGTGAACCCGCCTCCAACCCTTCATGCCCCCCCCCGCGCGCACTGCTCCCCTGTTGACCGCATCGGTTGCCGATGGCGCGTCCGCGGAGCGTTTTGGCGCGTTTGAGACCCTGCTTGATTACCTGCCCGCCGCCGACGTGGAACGGATACGCGCGGCGTATCGTTTTGCCGATCAGGCGCATCGCGGGCAATTGCGCCACGGCGGCGACCCTTACATCACCCATCCCCTGGCCGTGGCCAGCCTGTGCGCCGATTGGAAGCTGGACCCGCCCGCGCTGATGGCCGCGCTGCTGCACGACGTGATGGAAGATTGCGGCGTTGCCAAGGCCCAGATTGCCGAGCGCTTTGGCGCGCCGGTGGCCGAACTGGTCGATGGCCTGACCAAGCTGGACAAGCTGCAATTCCACACCCGCGAGGAAGGTCAGGCCGAATCGTTTCGCAAGATGTTGCTGGCAATGGCGCGCGACGTGCGCGTAATTCTGGTCAAGCTGGCCGACCGCACGCACAACATGCGCACGATGGGCGACATGCCGCGCCACAAATGGCGCCGCATCGCCAGCGAGACGCGGGAGGTTTACGCGCCCATCGCGCACCGGCTGGGTTTCAACCGGGTCTATAACGAGCTGCAAGACTTGGCCTTTCGCTACCTCCAGCCGTGGCGCTACGCGGTGCTGGAAAAAGCGGCGGGCAAGGCGCGCGGACGCCGGCGCGAACTGATCGACACCGTGCAGCAGGCCGTACAGAACGCGCTGCGCCAAGGCGAACTGGCCGCGCGCGTCGTCGGGCAGGACAAGACCCTCTACGCCATTTACCACGCAATGGAAGACGGACGGCGCTCCTTCGCACAGGTCAACGATGTCTATAACCTGCGCGTGATTCTGCCCAGCGCGATCCAGTGCTACACCGCGCTGGGCCTGCTGCACCAGCTCTACAAGCCGGTGCCGGGGCGCTTTCGAGACCACATCGCCATCCCCAAGGTCAACGGGTACCAATCGCTGCACACCACGGTGGTGGGGCCGGCCAGCCTGGCCCTGGAATTGCAGATTCGCACCGATCTGATGGACATGGTGGCCGAAAGCGGCGTTACCGCGCACTGGCTCTACCAGGTTGGCCGCGGCAAGGACGGCGCGCCCAGCCACGCATCAATGACCGCGCCCATCGCCGAACTGGGCACGCGCTGGCTGCAATCGCTGCTGGACATCCAGGACGAAACGCAGGATTCCACCGAGTTCTGGGACAACGTAAAAGTAGATCTGTTTCCGGACGCGATCTACGTCTTTACGCCCAAGGGCCGGGTGCTGGCGCTGCCGCAAGGGGCGACGCCGGTGGACTTTGCCTATGCCATCCACAGCGACATCGGCGACCATGCGGTAGCCGCCAAGGTCAACGGCGAACAAGCGCCGATGCGCGCGGAACTGGCCAACGGCGACGTGGTGGAGATCATCACCGCGCCGATCTCCACGCCCAACCCGGCGTGGCTGGGGTTCGTGCGCACGGGCCGGGCGCGCTCGAAAATCCGCCATCACCTGAAAAACCTGCAACAGGACCAATCGCGCGAGCTGGGCGAGCGGCTGCTGGCGCAAGCGCTGCGCGCCGAGGGTCTGCACCAGCCGCCAGATAAGCAACCGGAACAAACGCCGGTTTGGGATCAGCTCGCGCGCTTTACCGGCAGCCCTTCGCGCGAGGACATGTTGGCCAGTATCGGCCTGGGCAAATGCAGCGCCAGCGCAGTGGCCAAGCACATGGTCTCGCTGCTGGCGGCGCAAGGCATCAAACCCGACGCGCTACTGCTCACGCGCGAGCGCTACACCGCGCACGAGCACCTATCGCAAGGAGCGGTGCTGCTGGACGGCGCGCAGAACGTCTCCATCGGCTACGCCGGCTGCTGCCTGCCCGTTCCCGGCGATGCGGTGGTGGGCTACCTGGGCCGCGGAGACGGTCTGATCGTGCATACCGAGGATTGCGCCGTGGCGCGCCGCCTGCGCCAAAAAGACGCCGAGCGCTTCGTCACCGTGGCCTGGGCCGACGAACCCGCGCGCGCGTTCGAGACCGGCGTTATCGTTACCCTGGCCAATGAAACCGGCGCGCTGGCGCGCGTGACCATGGCGTTGGCGCGCCTGGGGGTGAGCATTGCGCATTTGTCCATGCCCGATGCCGGAACGCTGTCGGCGCTGGACCTGCGCATCGTCATCCGTGTCAAGGACCGCGCCCAGCTTGAAACCGTGCTGCGCGCGTTGCGCCACACCCCTTCTGTCTCGCGCGCCGAACGCGCCCAACCGGCCGAGCGCAATTGACCCTGACCGGCATGACCGCCAAAGCCTGGCGGCGGGGTGTTAGTCCTTGGTCAAATCCGCCGGCACATCCTGCACTCGTTCCTTGAGCTTGGCGCTGGCGTGAAAAGTAATGACGCGCCGGGCCGCAATGGGCACCAGCTCTCCGGTGCGCGGATTGCGGCCTGGCCGCGGATTCTTGTTGCGCACGCGGAAATTGCCAAAACCGGTAATCTTGACTTCTTCGTCGTCCTCACTGGCGACCAGGCTCTCTGCGATGATCTCGAAAAACATCTCGACCACCTCCTTGGCCTCGCGTTTGCTCAAGCCGATTCGCTCGAACAGCGCATCAACCAAATCCGCCTTGGTCAGCGTCGCGGTGGAAAGCTCATCGAAAACCAGTTCCACCGCTGGCTCCAGCGCCATTTTAAAAATGTTGGGTTCTTTCATGTTGTAAATAAATCTCCCGGTCACTCTTTTTAACCCCTCAGCCGCGCTTTCAGTTCGGCTTGCAGGCACACCATGACGGCACGCACGGCGGCGTCCGTCTGCTCATCGGTAAGTGTATCCTGACCGCCCAGGGTCAGGCGCACCGCCAGACTTTTTTCGCCAGCGTGAATGTCCGATGCCGCCGCGTCGGGCTTGGGGCGGTACAGGTCGAACAACGCCGCCGCGCGCAGCAAGCCGCCCGTGTCAGCGCCATGGATGGCCCGCATCAGCCGCTCATGCGTAACGGCTTCGGGCACGACGATGGCGATGTCGCGCTGCACCGCCAGAGCGCGCGGCAGCGGCTGGGCCTGCGGCAGCCGGCGCGCCAGCGCGATGTCCGCCGCCAGCTCGAACAGCACGGGCGGATGCGGCAAATCCCAAGCCTGCGCCCAGCGCGGATGCAATTCGCCCAGTATCCCGGCGTCCCGCCCATCAACGATCACGCGCGCCGAACGCCCCGGATGCAGCGCCGGATGCTTGGCTGGCTCGAAGCGCACCGCGCCCGGCGCATCGCCCCGCGCCGCCAGCAGCGCTTGCACGTCGCCCTTGATGTCGTAGAAATCGGCGTGCGGCTGGCGGCCCGCCCAGCCCTGCCGCGCCACCGGCCCCCAGGCCAGACCCGCCACATGCAGCGGCTGGGCCACGCCGCGCACGTCGGCATCGCCCGTGACCACCCCGGAATCGCGCCGGAATACGCGCCCCAGCTCGAATACGCGCACGCGGCCGGCGCGCCGGCCGGCGTTGTATTTGACCACGGCCAGCAGCGAGCCGAGGAGGCTGGAGCGCATCACGTCCATCTGGCTGGCCAGCGGATTGAGCAGCCGGATCGGTTCGGCATTGCCCGCCAGATCGCGCTCCCATGCCTGCGGCACGAAGCTGAAGTTGATCGTTTCCAGATAGCCCAGCGCCGCCAGCGCGCGCCGCAGCGCGAACGGGCTGGCTTGCCGCGCCGGCGGCACGCGCGGCGTAATCGGCGCCAGCGGCGGCGCGTCGGGCAAATTCTGATAGCCGATCAGTCGCGCCAGCTCCTCGATCAAATCGGCTTCCAGCGTCAGGTCGAAGCGGTAGGCGGGCGGCGTGACGGTGAGCGCGTCCGCGCCTTGCGTGAACGGCAGGCCCAAGCGCCGGAACACGCTGGCGCATTGCTCAGGCGTCACCGGCATCCCGATGATCCGCGCCACGCGCGCCGGGCGCAAGGCGATGGGCGCGGGTTTGGGCATGTTGGGCTGCTGGTCATCGACCGGGCCGCAGACGGTTTGCGGCGTGCCGCAAATGTCCAGGATCAGCCGCGTGATGCGCTCGATGTGCGCGGTCGTGGTATCGGGATCGACGCCGCGCTCGAAGCGGTAGCCGGCCTCGGTGGCAAAGTTGTAGCGGCGCGAGCGCCCAGCCACGGCCTGCGGCCACCAGAACGCCGCTTCCACGTAAACGCTGGTGGTGGCGCCGGTCACCGCCGTGGCGTCCCCGCCCATGATGCCCGCCAGCGATTCCACCGCGCCGCTGGCGCTGTCGGCAATGACGCCCACCGACCCGTCCAGCGCCACCGTGTTGCCGTTGAGCAGCTTGAGCGATTCACCCGCGCGGCCCCAGCGCACGTCCAGCCCGCCCTTGATTTTGTCGCGGTCGAAGATGTGCGTGGGCCGCCCGACCTCGAACATCACGTAATTGGAAATGTCCACCAGCGCGCTGACGCTGCGTTGCCCGCAGCGCGCCAGGCGCTCGACCATCCATGCCGGAGTGGGCGCGGCGGAATTGAGGCCCCGGATCACGCGGCCGGAAAACCGTCCGCACAGATCCGGCGCGGCTACCGTGACCGGCAGCGCATCCCCGCTGGTGACGGGCACGGGCGCCCAGGCGGGCGCTTGCAGCGGCGCGCCCGTGAGCGCCGCCAGTTCCCGCGCGACGCCGTAAACGCTGAGCGCATGGCCCAGATTGGGCGTGAGTTTGAGCGTGAGCAGCGTGTCGTCAAGATTGAGCGCGGCGCGCACGTCCTGCCCGATGGGCGCATCGGCGGGCAGTTCCAGCAAGCCGCCGTGTTCCTCGGAAATGCCCAGCTCGCGCGCCGAACACAACATGCCGTGACTTGCCACGCCGCGCAGCTTGCTGGCCTTGATGCGAAACGGCTTGCCGTCCGCGCCCGGCGGCAGTTCAGCCCCCGCCAACGCACACGGCACGCGGATGCCCGCGCGGGCATTGGGCGCGCCGCAGACGATGTTCAAAAGCACACCCTGCCCCGCGTCCACCTGGCACACGCGCAGGCGGTCGGCGTTGGGATGCGGCGCGGCGGACTTGATCTCGCCCACCACCACGCCGGTAAACGGCGGCGCGACGGGGCGCGCGTCTTCCACCTCCAGTCCGGCCATGGTCAGCGTATCGGCCAGTTGCCGGGTGGAAAGGGGCGGGTTGCAGAACGCGCGCAGCCAGGATTCGGGAAATTGCATGATGCTCGTGACGGGTCAGCCGAACTGGGCGAGAAAACGGATGTCGCCCTCGAAGAACAGGCGCAGATCGGCCACGCCGTAGCGCAACATCGCCAGCCGGTCGATGCCCGAACCAAAAGCAAAGCCCTGGTAGCGCTCCGGGTCCAGCCCCATGTTGCGCAGCACCTGCGGATGGGTCATGCCCGCCCCCGACACCTCCAGCCACTTGCCCGCCAGCGGGCCGCTTTGGAACTGGATGTCGATTTCCGCGCTCGGCTCGGTAAACGGGAAATAGCTGGGGCGAAAGCGCATCATCAAGTCGTCCGCCTCGAAGAACGCCTTGCAGAAATCAAGGTACATGACCTTCAAATCCTTCAGGCTCACGTCCCGCCCCAGCCACAGCCCTTCGACCTGGTGGAACATGGGAGAATGCGTGGCGTCGTTGTCCACGCGGTAGGTGCGGCCTGGCGCGATCACGCGGATTTCGCCGACCTCACCGCGCCGCAGCGCCGCAGCATGGCGGCGGGCATACGCAGCCGCATAGCGGATCTGCATCGTGCTGGTGTGCGTGCGCAGGCAGTAAGGCTGGCCGTTCTCGTCCTGCAAATCAACGTAGAACGTATCCTGCATCGAGCGCGCGGGGTGGTTGGGCGGATTGCCCAGCGCCGTGAAGTTGAACCAGTCGGTCTCAATCTCCGGCCCGTCAGCCACGTCAAAGCCCATGCTGCCGAAAATCTGCACGATGCGCTCCCACGCCAGGCTCACCGGGTGCAGGCCGCCCGCGCCGCGCTGGCGGCCCGGCAGCGTCACGTCCAGCGCCTCGGCTTGAAGCTGCTCCTCAAGTTGCTGCTCGGCAAGCTGCTGGCGGCGCTCGGCCAGCGCGGCCTCGATCGACTGCTTGGCCTGGTTGATCGCCGCGCCGCGGGTTTTCTTCTCGTCGATGGAAAACTGCGCCAGCCCTTTCATCAATTCGGTCACGCGGCCTGCCTTGCCCAGAAATTGCGCCTTGGCGTTCTCCAGATCGGCGCTGGCGTGCGCCTGCGCAAAGCGCGCGCGGGCGGCGCTCACCAAGGCATCCAGATCAAGGTTGACGGCAGAAGGAGCATTCATGGACTAAAGACCTGCATACACGCGAAATAACAATGCAAAAGGGATCGAGACCGCCAGCGGCCCCGATCCCCTGAACCGTTGGCGCCAATGGCCCTCAAAGCCGTGACGCGGGCGGTTGGCTTAAGCCAATTGGGCCTTGGCCTGCTGCACGATGCCGGCGAAAGCCGCCTGATCGTGCACGGCGATGTCGGCCAGCACCTTGCGGTCGAGCATGACGCCGGCCTTGGTCAGGCCGTTGATGAACTGGCTGTAGGTCAGGCCGCATTCGCGCGCGGCGGCGCTGATGCGGGCGATCCACAGCCGGCGGAAATCGCGCTTCTTGGCGCGGCGGTCGCGATAGGCGTATTGGCCCGCCTTCATCACCGCCTGTTTGGCGACGCGAAAGACGTTGCCGCGGCGACCGCGGAAGCCCTTGGCCTGGGCGAGGATTTTCTTGTGGCGGGCGCGGGCGGTAACGCCG
>JAIRQU010000004.1 GCA_031256305.1 Burkholderiaceae bacterium | reverse complement strand
CCGGCCCAGTGATGCCACGGCACATGGGCCGCATCGAACCGGGACAGACCAAAGGCGGGATTGAACACAAACCAGCAAAAGTCCTCCACCAGCCAAAACAGCAGGATGCAGGCGATCAGACGCACCTGGATACGCCACGACCAGCGGCCATTGAACAGCACGGGCCAATGAAAGAACAAGGCCACACTGGTAAGCGCCCAAGCGTGGTAGCCCGTCATCTCACGCCCGCCCCAGAAAATATCAAGCAGCCAATTTCTCGGAATGCGCCAAGTGGGCAGATTAGCCGCCCAGCCCGCGCTGCCTTCGATCTGGATTTCAAGATGGGCGAAACAAAACCCTAACAGCACCACCCCCGCCAGTTGCACCAGCGTGCGGCATGAGGGGAAAAAATAGGCGGTTTTCACGCGGCTTTCGCTTTCATCTCCACTTCCGCCCCCGTCGTTTTCACGTCTGTTTTTGTTTTCATCTTTATTGCAGTCTGCGCGGCATGCGCCGGCAGGCTTTTCAGTATACAGTCGAGCACAGCGCGCCCGGCTTGCGGGCGGCCCAGCGCCGCGCTTTTGCACCGCATGGCCGCCAGGCGTTCTGGCGCGGTCAGCAGTGTCTGGATGCGATATGTGAGCGTGTCCATATCGACGGCCTTGAGCGCCACGCCCTGCTCCAGCAGAAAATCGGCATTGCGTTCTTCCAGGCCCGGCACGCGCGCCAGGGCGATCATCGGCAAGCCAGTGGCCAGCGCTTCGGCGACAGTCAGCCCGCCCGGTTTGGTGATGACCAGATCGGCGCAAGCCATCAAGCATTCAACCTGATCCGTGTAGCCCTGTGCAAACAGGCGGCGCGGATGTTGCTGCGCCAGATTTTGCAAGGCTTCGAGCATGGCCCGGTTGCGGCCGGCCAGCACGACAAGCTGAAAGTCCTCCGGCATCGCCAGCAGCCGCGCGGTCAGGCTATCCAGGCCGCGCAAACCAGCGCCGCCGGACATCAGCAGAAAAATCTTGCGCGCCGGATCCAGACCGAACCGCGAGGCGCAGGCGCGCCGGTCAAGCGCCTTGTCGCCAAAGGCCGGCATGACCGGAATCCCGCTGACGCACACCGCATCGGCGGCAATGCCCTGCGCGCGCGCGCGCCAGGCCATTTCCTCGGTGGCCACGAAGTAGCCGCGCATGTGCGGCACGATCCACCGGTTGCGCAGATGGTAGTCCGTCACCTGCACCCATACCGGCGCCATGGGACGCCGCTTACGGATTTCACGCGAAAGCAGTTCCGCAGGCAAAAAATGCGTGCAAATAATGACGTCCGGGCGCTGCCGCCTGATCTCGGAGAGCAGCGCGTGGCAATTGAGCCGCTCAATCGCGCGCAGCAGTCTCAGGCCGGTCGCGCGGGGCGGCCCTTCATTGACCGTGCGGTACACGTAGCCCCACAGCGCCGGATGGTCACTGGACAGTTTGATATACAGGTCGGCATAAAGCTTGCGGAAACTCGCCGGAACCAGCTCCATCACGTCCAGATGCTCAACCTGCACGCCGGACGGGTGAATCGCGGCAAACGCCTGGATTGCCTCGGCGGCGCGGACATGCCCCGCGCCAGCGCTGACACTTAAGAGTAGAAATTTTTTCATTAACCGGATGCCCTTACAACAAAACCAGCCCCTCCATACCAGTAAGTCATTATACAAAATGTATTCAAGAACGTCGCGTCAGGAATAAATTCATGCGCTCGATGCCCCAAAAATGAATGTTGAGATGTTTCTAAATGTATCCGTTCAGCGCTCATACCCTTTCACTGCGCATGTGTTCAGCCCCCATCGCCTTTATCGGCCGGCCAAGGCGTTCGCACTCAAACGCTGGCTCAACCGCCCCAATGACGTTTGTTGAAATGCCCCGCCCACAGGCGGTTCACACGGCAAACGTTGCGCGTTCACCTCGGCCCGTGCCGTGGCGCGCCTTTTCCCGCGCGGCGCAGCGCACGCTGATCCGGCGCGTGCATGGGGCGGCTTTCCGCTCCGCGAGGACAGGGTGAGGCGCGCCAGCCCGCCTGAAGCGTTTCTCCGCGTTACCCGCCAGCAAACAAACAAACGAGGCGGTGCACTGACCCCGTGCGCGAGCATTGGGCCTAAAATAATCAGTTACCTATTTCGAGTTGAAGGGATCGCCGCGACTGCCCGTTTCCCCGCAAGCGGCGGCGCGCATAGGCATGGCCAGCAACGTCCTCACCAAGATTTTCGGCAGCCGCAACGACCGGCTGCTCAAGCAATACCGCCGCAGCGCCGCGCGCATCAGCGCGCTGGAGACGCAGTTCGAGTCGCTTGACGACGCAGCGCTGCAAGCCCAAACCGCCGAGTTCAAGCGCCGCGTGGCCGAGGGCGAGGCGCTTGAGCGCATTCTGCCCGAGGCTTTCGCGCTGGTGCGCGAGGCGTCCAAGCGCGTGATGAAGATGCGCCACTTCGACGTACAGTTGCTCGGCGGCGTCGCGCTGCACGAAGGCAAGATCGCCGAAATGGGCACCGGCGAAGGCAAGACGCTGACGGCCACGCTGGCGGTCTATCTCAATGCCTTGAGCGGCAAAGGCGTACACGTGGTCACGGTCAACGACTACCTGGCCGGGCGCGATGCGCAGTGGATGGGGCGGCTGTACAACTTTCTGGGACTGACGGTAGGCGTGAATCTGCCGCAGATGGCGCGCGAGGAAAAGCAGGCCGCCTACGCCGCCGACATCACCTACGGCACCAACAACGAGTTCGGCTTTGACTATCTGCGCGACAACATGGTCTATGAACCGGGCGACCGGGTGCAGCGGGGTTTGAACTACGCCATCGTCGATGAGGTCGATTCGATTCTGATCGACGAGGCGCGCACGCCGCTCATCATCAGCGGCCAGGCCGAAGATCAAACCGCGCTGTACGTGGCGATGAACCAGGTCGCTCCGCTGCTGTCGCGCCAGGAAGGCGAGGCCGACCCGCGCACCGGCGAGGGCGTGACCAAACCGGGCGACTACACCGTCGATGAAAAAGCGCACCAGGTCTATCTGACCGAGCAGGGGCATGAGAGCGCCGAGCGCCT
>JAIRQU010000251.1 GCA_031256305.1 Burkholderiaceae bacterium | reverse complement strand
CCGAGGATCTGCACCCGTCCTCGCTGTCCCATCTGGGCCTGGTGGCGGCGCTGGAGATACTGGCGCGCGAATTTTCGGAACGTTCCGAAATTCCCGTGCATACCGACATCGACCGGGTCGATCTGGACGAGGCCAGCGAATTGACCCTCTACCGCCTGGTACAAGAGGCGCTGACCAACATCGGCAAATACGCCCAGGCCAGCGAGATTACCGTCACGCTCAGAAACTATGTGCATCACGCCGAGGTCGTGGTCGCCGACAACGGCGTGGGCTTTGACATGAAGCAAATCCCGTCCGCCTCGCACGGACTGGTGGGTATGCGCCACCGCGTCGAGGCGCTGGGCGGACGGCTGGAAATCAGCTCCGCGCCCGGTCATGGCACGCGCATTACCGGCGCCATTGCGCGCCAGCCGGTCAAACCGCAACACGCCGCAGCGCAAACGGCAACCCAGACGCCCGGCGCTGCGTTGGCCCCGGCCTGAAAACGTGAATAACAGCCCCAGAATATCCAGATCAGATAGGGCGCGCGCAAAGACAGGTCACACTGTAGAAACAAGTCATTTGCAGTGGTTTATGTATTTCCAGATGGTATGCAACAGGAATTGAGTCTCATGGAAATTGAAGCCCCGGCTGCCAACTCTAAAGCATCATTTTTAGATGCTATTGCCCAGCGTGCGCATGATCTGTATATACGAGGCGCTTATCAGGAATCGCTGGATTTATATCTGCAAATCACGCAGTCGCGCCCGGATCTGGCGTTGGCGTGGCACGGCGCGGCCGTCTGTTGCGTAAATCTCCGGCGCTGGCAAGAGGCGCTCGGCTACGCCCAAACCGCATTGGCGCATAAACACGATGACAACAACTTTGCCCTGTATGACACACTGGCCCATGCGTATGCCGCGCTTGAACAATGGGATAAAGCGCGCCATTACGGCTTGCTGGCGCTTGAGCGGCGCGTCCGGCTATTCAACGGCGAACCCGCGATACCATCGCCTCAACCTGGGCCAATGCCGCCTTTGCCCAATGCGCAAACGCGCCAGCGCAACCTTATCGCGTTCTCGCTGTTCGGCGGCGATTCCAAATACTGCGAAACAGCGGTTCTCAATGTACAGGAGCAGCCGGATGTCTATCCAAACTGGATATGCCGGTTTTATATCGATAACAGCGTACCAACCAGTGTGATTAACCGCCTGCAAAAGGGCGGCGCGCAGATTGTGCCGGTGCAGGGCGCGGCCGCGCAATGGCCCGGCCCCATGTGGCGGTTCCTGGCGCTGGGCGACCCGCAAGCGCACCGCATCCTGTTCCGTGATGCCGATGCCGTGATTTCCCGGCGCGAAGCCACGGCGGTGCAACAATGGCTGACCAGCGGCAAGCGGTTTCACATCATGCGCGATTGGGGTTCGCATACCGAATTGATGCTGGCCGGACTGTGGGACGTGGTGGCCGGTTCCTTGCCGCCGCTGGAGGCGCTGATGCAGCGTTTTTTAAGCGCGCCGCTGGAATCGCGCCATTTTGCCGATCAATACTTTCTGCGCCAGTACGTGTGGCCTTACGCGCGCGCCAGCCTGATGCAGCATGATTCGGTTTTTGGATTCATGGACGCCGTGCCGTTTCCCGATGCCAAGAAACACGATGATTTTCATATCGGCTATGCCGAAGGCTCGTCAACTTTTACCCTGACCACCCCTCTGCCCAATGGGACGGCAGTAAACTGGGCGCTGTTTCGCACCGCAAAGCGCAATGACGAGCAGATTCAGATTACGCTGGTCTGCGCCTATCCCGGCGTCGTGAAAAAGGGCGTGGTCACGGCGCATATTCCCGTGCGTTACGCGCGCTGGATTCAGCAAGGCGCGGCCATTGTCCGCCTGCTCGAAGGCGACTTGGCCCGCAGCGTGTCGATGACACTATGACAAGCGGCAGCCCGCAAGACAGTTCAACGGCCCAGCCGCAAATGCAAGCCGCCCTTGCGCGCATGAGGGCGCTGCATGAACAAGGGCATTACCAGCAATCGCTGGATATCAGTCTGCAAATCGCGCACGACCATCCAGACGCGGCGGACGCCTGGAACGGCGCGGCGGCCAACTGCCTGTTTCTGGCGCGTTGGCAAGACGTGATCGGCTACGCAAAGAAAGGATTGGCGCTGCGCGACAACCTGTTTGGCTACGACGCGCTGGCCCATGCCTATGGCTATCTTGGGCAAGAAAAGCAGGCGCGCCGCTACGGTTTGAAGACGCTGGAGATGCGCGCCTGCCATTTCAACGCCTCCCCCCCGATCTTGCCGCCGGCGCTGCCGCCCATGCCGCCCCCGCCCAGCGCGCAAACGCGCCAGCGCAACGTCATCGCGTTCTCGCTGTTCGGGCGCGATGCCAAATACTGCGAAACGGCGGTCCTGAACGTGCAGGATCAGCCGGAGGTTTATCCCGATTGGGTTTGCCGGTTCTACGTTGACGGCAGCGTGCCGGCCCGCGTCATCCAGCGCATTCGGGAACACGGTGGGCAGGTGGTTTTGGTCGAAGGCGCTGCCGCGCAATGGCCCGGCCCGATGTGGCGGCTGCTGACGCTGGACGACCCGCGGGCGCACCGCATCCTGTTCCGCGATGCCGATTCGGTGATTTCGCGGCGCGAAGCGGCGGCCGTGGCGCAATGGGTGGGCAGCGCCAAGCGGTTTCACATGATGCGCGACTGGCATACCCACACCGAATTGATGCTCGCCGGGCTGTGGGGCGCGGTCGCCGGGTCGTTGCCGCCGCTGAAGCAGCTTATGCGACGCTTTATGCACGCGCCGCTGACGTCACGCCATTTTGCCGATCAATTCTTTTTGCGCCAGTACATTTGGCCTTACGCGCGCGCCAGCCTGATGCAGCATGACTCGGTTTTCGGATTCATGGACGCCGCGCCGTTTCCCGATGTGCAAATGCCCGCCGGTCATCACGTTGGCTGCGCCGAAAGCGTGACCTGCACGGCCCAAAGCCATCAGCCCGATGGCGCGGAACACGCCTGGGCGTTGTACCGGATCGAAAAAGGCGCTGACGGCCAGACCCGCGAGAAACTGGTCTGCTCCTATGCCAGCGTGGTGCAGGGCGGCCTGGTCAAGGTGCATATTCCCGCGCGCTATGCGCGGTGGATGCAGCAAGGCACAGCCCAGATGCGCTCCATCACCGGCAACAACAGCGCGGCATGAGGCGCTGGTGCGCCGCCGGGCTGGGCCAACCCGCCCTGATGCAAACACCGAAAAACCGCAGCCTGGCCGCGGTGACAAGTGTCCTCTATGATTGCGACTGCCCTTCACAAGGTTAAGGAATGGATATGAACGACGATCAAACCAGCGCCAGCGGCCGCCCAGCAAATCAGGCTGGAACGGCGGCTGACAAAATTACCAGCGCGGTTGGACGCGCCGTGGACAGCGCGCTGCAAATGACCAACACCGCGCTCAACAAGGCCAGCGCCGCGCTGGACCAAGCCGGAATCGGGGCCACCAACGCCGCGCCCGGCGATGCCCGGCCCACCCTTGACACAGTAACCGCCAGCGCCCAGCGCCTGGCCGCCCAGGGTCGCGCCGCCGCCGCCCAGGCGCAGGAGCAGGCCAGTCAAAAGCTGCGCGCCTACGCCGACAAGACCAGCGCCTATGTGGCCGAAAAGCCGCTCCAGTCGGTCGCCATCGCCGCCGGCTTGGGCGCGGCGCTGGCCTGGCTGCTGGGGCGCGGGCGCAAATGACGGGCTGAACCGGCTATTACGGCGTTTTGCGCGGAATCAGCGACAGGAACTCGCCGCGCAGCGTGGCGTTGTTCAGGAACGCGCCACGCATCACCGAGTTAATCATCCGGCTGTCGGTGTCCTTGATGCCGCGCCAGGCCATGCAAAAGTGCGTGGCTTCCATCACAATCGCCAAACCATCGGGCCGGGTTTTGCGCTCGATGAGGTCGGCCAGTTGCATCACCGCTTCTTCCTGAATCTGCGGGCGGTTCATGATCCATTCGGCCAGCCGCGCGTATTTGGACAGGCCGATGACGTTGGTGTGCTGGTTGGGCATGACGCCAATCCACAGCCGCCCCATTACCGGGCAGAAATGGTGGCTGCACGCGCTGCGCACGGTGATCGGCCCGACGATCATCAACTCGTTGAGCCGCTCGCCGTTGGGAAAGTCCGTGACCGGCGGCGGCGGCGCGTAGCGGCCACTGAACACCTCGCCGACGTACATCCGGGCAATGCGCCGCGCGGTATCGGCGCTGTTGCGGTCGCGCGCGGTGTCGATCACCAGGCTGTCGAGCACGTCTTGCATCTTGGCCGCCACTTCGTCGAGCAATTGCTCCAGTTCGCCCGGTTCGATGCAATCGGCAATGTTGTCGTTGGCGTGAAAACGCCGCCCCGCGGCTTGCAGGCGCTCGCGGATCTTGACGGACACGGGCAAGCCCGCATCGGCGGGGAAATCAGAACGGTCTTTCATGGCGGTCAATGATCCTAACAGCCAGGCGCTATTGGCGCGGCCATTCTGAAATCCGCGATCAGCGGCAAATGGTCGGACATGCGGCGCCAGATGCGCCCGCTCGGCACGGTCAGCGCGTCGGGCGCAAGGCCGCGCGCATAGATGTGATCGAGTTGCACGATGGGCCAGCGCGCGGGGTAGGTATAGGTATGCGCGCCTTCCAGGGCGTGCAGCGCGCCCAGCCCCAGGATGCGGCGCACGCGCGTGCCCCAGTCGTTGAAATCACCCGCCACGACCAGCGGCGCGGTGCCCGGCGCCTCGTGCGCGATGTAGCGTTTGAGCCGGTCGGCCTGCCGCGCGCGGCTGGCCGGAATCAGCCCGAAATGCGCCACGATCACGTGCATCATCCGGTCATGGACGCGCAAGCGCACATGCAACAGGCCCCGCTGCTCGAAGCGATGGTCGGAGATGTCCTCGTGCCGCCAGTCCACCACGGGCCAGCGCGTCAGCAGCGCGTTGCCGTGTTCGCCGTCCGGCGTGACGGCGTTGGTGCAGTACACCGCGTTGTAGCCTTCCGGAGCCAGAAACTGGGCCTGCGGCTGACCGGGCCAGGCGGCAAAGTGCAGGGCTTCGCG
>JAIRQU010000233.1 GCA_031256305.1 Burkholderiaceae bacterium | reverse complement strand
ATGGACAAGCGCCGCAACGCCGCAGACCGTCCCGAAAAGGTGTCCGCGCGGCGGTGAAAAGAAGCTAAGCAGGCTCTCAAATTGTGCGACCATCGGCGGATGGATCTGGCCCTGTTGCTTGTGCTCCCGTTCGCGGGCAGTGCCGTGGCTGCGCTGCTGCCCGCGCGCGCGCGCAACGCGGCGGCGACGTGGGCCATTGCCGTGAGCGCCGTTGCGCTGGCAGGGGTCATTGCGCTGTATCCGCAGCTTGCGGGCGGCGTGGTCTTGCGGCGCGAGCTGGCGTGGCTGCCGGGCGCGCCTTTCATGCTGCGCGCCGACGGGCTGGCGTGGCTGTTCGCGCTGCTGGTCACGGGCATCGGCGCGCTGGTGGCGCTGTATGCGCGCTATTACCTGTCGCCGGGCGACCCCGCGCCGCGCTTCTTTTCGTTCTTTCTGGCCTTCATGGGCGCGATGCTGGGCGTGGTGCTGGCGGGCAATCTGATCGAGTTGGCGTTCTTCTGGGAATTGACCAGTCTGTTTTCATTCTTGCTGATCGGCTACTGGCATCACCGCAGCGACGCGCGGCGCGGCGCGCTAATGGCGTTGACGATGACTGGCGCGGGCGGCCTGGCGCTGCTGGCGGGCGTACTGTTGCTGGGTCATATCGTGGGCAGTTATGACCTGGACGCGGTGTTGGCGGCGGGCGCGCGCATCCGCGCGCATCCGCTGTATCGCCCAATGCTGACGCTGGTGCTGCTGGGGGCGCTGACCAAGAGCGCGCAGTTTCCGTTTCATATCTGGCTGCCGCGCGCGATGGCCGCGCCCACGCCAGTGTCGGCTTATCTGCATTCGGCCACCATGGTCAAGGCCGGGGTGTTCCTGTTGGCGCGGCTGTGGCCGGCGCTGGCGGGCACGCCCGAATGGTTCTGGATCGTCAGTACCGCCGGTTTGATTACGCTGCTGCTGGGCGCGCTGCTGGCCATGTTGCAAACCGACCTGAAGGGGCTGCTGGCCTACTCGACCTTGAGCCACCTGGGGCTGATTACGCTGCTGCTGGGCCTCAACCGCAATCTGGCCGCCGTGGCGGCGGTGTTCCACATCATGAACCACGCCACCTTCAAGGCGTCGCTGTTCATGGCCGCGGGCATCGTCGATCACGAAACCGGCACGCGCGACATGCGCCGCCTGCGCGGCCTGCGGCGCGCCATGCCGGTAACGGCGCTGCTGGCGGGCGTGTCCAGTTGCGCGATGGCCGGGGTGCCCCTGTTCAACGGCTTTTTGTCCAAGGAGATGTTCTTCGCCGAAACGGTGGAATGGACGCAATCGCCCTGGCTGGGCTGGGGCCTGCCCATCGCCGCCACGCTGGCGGGTGCGTTCGCCGTGGCGTATTCGCTGCGCGTGGCCGCCGACGTGTTCTTCGGCCCGCCGCCCGATGACCTGCCGCGCCAGCCGCACGAACCGCCGCGCTGGATGCGCGTGCCCGTCGAGCTGTTGGCGCTGCTGTGCCTGGTGGTGGGCATCGCGCCGCAATGGTCGGTCGGCGCGCCGCTGGCGCTGGCGGCCAGGCCGGTAGTCGGCGGCGCGCTGCCCGCGTACAGCCTGGCGATCTGGCACGGCATCAACAAGCCGCTGGTGATGAGCGTGATCGCTCTGGCGCTGGGCGCTGGCTTGCATCATGTGCTGCGCCAGCCGCGTGTCATGGCGCAAGCGCGCGCGCTGGCCGCGCGGCTGCCCGACGGGCAATGGCTGCTGCGTCGCGCGCTGCTCGCGCTGGAACGCATGGCCCGCCGCGCGTTGCGCTTGATCGCTACCGACCGCTTGCAGACACAGCTTCTGTGGCTGCTGCTGATTGCCATCGCCTTTGGCTGGGCCAGTCTGACGCGCCCGTTCGCGCCCGTCGGTCTGGCCTGGGGCGACCGTCTGCGGGTACCCGGCAGCGTCGAATTCGCGCTGGTGTGGGTCATGGGCTGCGGCTGCGCGCTGGCCGCCGCATGGCAGGCCAAGTTCCACCGGCTGGCGGCGCTGATCCTGGCCAGCAGCGCGGGGCTGGCGGTGGCGTTGACCTTCGTCTGGTTCTCCGCGCCCGATTTGGCCTTGACGCAACTGGCTGTCGAGACCGCGACCACCGTGCTGTTCCTGCTCGGCTTGCGCTGGCTGCCCCGGCGCAAGCGGGAGCTGGCCGACAGGCCAGCGCCGGGCGGGCGCATTCGTCAACGCATCCGCCAGCGCGCCCGGCGCGTGCGCGACCTGTTGGTGGCCTGCGCCGCGGGCGGCGGCATGGCGGCGCTGGCCTACGCCATGATGACGCGCAACGCGCCACAGAGCATCTCGCCGTACTTTCTGGAGCACGCGCTGCCCCAGGGCGGCGGCGCCAACGTGGTCAACGTGATGCTGGTGGATTTCCGGGGCTTTGACACATTGGGCGAAATCACGGTACTGGGCATCGTCGCGTTGACCGTCTATGCGCTGCTGCGGCGCTTCCGCCCGCCGCAGGAATCTGCGCCGCCGCCGCGCCAGCAGTGGGACACGGTATTCGCCCTGACGGCTACCGACCTGGAACAGCCGCGCGCCGGCGCGGATGGCGCGCAGGGCTACCTGAAGGTGCCGGCGGCGCTGGCGCGGCTGATTGTGCCCATCGCCGCGCTGATCGCCGCTCACCTGTTCCTGCGCGGCCACAATGCGCCCGGCGGTGGCTTTGTCGCCGGACTGGTGGTGGCGCTGGCTTTTGTCTCGCAATACATGATGGCGGGCACGCAGTGGGTGGAAGAGCGTATGAACTTGGCGGTGCTGCGCTGGATCGGCGCGGGGTTGCTGATCGCGCTGGCCACCGGCCTGGGGTCGCTGATCTGGGGTTATCCGTTTCTGACCTCGCACAGCGCGCATCTGGCGCTGCCGTGGGTGGGCCAGGTTCATCTGCCCAGCGCCGCTTTCTTTGACGCGGGCGTGTTCGCCACGGTCGTCGGTTCGGTGCTGCTGATTCTGGTGGCGCTGGCGCACCAGTCACTGCGCGGGCAGCGCGTTGAAGCCAAGGAGGAGGGCGCGTAATGGAAATTATTCTGGCCTGCGCCATTGGCGTTCTGGGCGGCTGCGGGGTCTGGCTGGTGCTGCGCCCGCGCACTTTTCAGGTGCTGATGGGATTGGCGCTGCTGTCGTATGCGGTCAACCTGCTGATCTTCGCGGTCGGCAGCCTGACCATCGACAAATCGCCCATCGTGTTGCCCGGCGTCGCGCCCAGTCTGGCGTACTACAGCGACCCCATGCCGCAGGCGCTGGTGCTGACGGCCATCGTCATCGGCTTTGCCACCTCCGCGCTGTTCCTGGTTGTGCTGCTGGCCGCGCG
>JAIRQU010000204.1 GCA_031256305.1 Burkholderiaceae bacterium | reverse complement strand
CAGGGGGCAGGTCATGGCGTCTGGCTGCCGTGGGATGTCTGTGGTTCCGGCGTTACCGGCGTAAGCGCCCGTCCCTGCTCGAAGAAGGCGATCAGGTTATCGGCGGCCAGTTCGGCCATGGCGCGGCGCGTGGTCACGGTGGCGCTGGCGATGTGCGGTGTAAGCACGGCGTTGGGCAGCGTCAGCAGGTTGGGATGCAGCGCCGGTTCGCCCTCGAAAACGTCCAGCGCGGCGGCGGCGATGCGGTGCTCGCGCAATGCGCGGGCCAGAGCCGCGTCATCGACGATGCCCCCGCGCGCGATGTTGGTTAGCGTCGCCGTCGGCTTCATCAACGCCAGTTCCGCCGCGCCGATCAGGTGATGCGCTTGCGCGCTGTAGGGCAGGGCCAGCAGCACGTGGTCGGCGTTGCGCAACAGTTCTTCCTGACCCGCATAGCGCGCCCCGCACGTGGCCTCGGCGGCGGCGGCCAGCCGCGCGCGGTTGTGGTAGAGCACCTTCATGCCAAAGCCCTGCGCGCCGCGCCGGGCAATCGCCTGCCCGATGCGCCCCATGCCGATGATGCCCAGCGTGCTGCCGTGTACTTCGGCACCCGCGAACATCCGGTAATAGCCCGGCTTGATCCATTCGCCGCGGCGCAAGAAACGCTCGCTTTCGGTCAGGCGGCGCGCGGCGGCCAGCAACAGCGCAAAGCCGAAGTCGGCGGTGGTCTCGGTCAGCACGTCGGGCGTATTGGTGCCCACCACGCCGCGCGCGGCCATCGCTTGCACGTCAAAGTTGTTGTAGCCGACCATCATGTTGGCGCAGATCTTTAACCGCGGGCAGGCCGTCAGCAGCGCGGCGTCAATGCGCTCGGTGCCGGTGGTCAGCGCGCCCTGCTTGTCTTGCAAATGGCGCGCCAGCGCCGCGCCCGGCCAGATTGCGTCGTCCGGGTTGGCCTGAACATCGAAATGGCGCGCCAGACGCTCCAGCGTCTCGGTGAAGATGGTGCGGGCAACGAGAATTTTGGGACGGGGCATGGCGTTTCCTGGTCGTCTTGCGCGGTTGTTCTTGCGCGGCGGGGATACTGGCGGCATGATAGGCATCACCGGGCAACCCAGCGTCTGCCGATCATCACGATGGTAACCATCGACGCCGCAAAGATCAGCGTCAGCGGTTCAATCGCCTCGCCCAGCAACAACGCGGCAGCGATGATGGACAAAAAGGGTTGCAGCAACTGAATCTGGCTGACGCGCAATGCGTTACCCAGGGCCAGCGCGCGATACCACGCGAAAAACCCTGCCCACATCGACACCACGCCCAGGTAAACAAAGCCGCACCAGGCCGGCACGGGAACGGGCCGCGCGGGCCACAACAACAACGCGCTCGGCAGCGTGAAAGGCAGCGCCAGCGCGCAGACCCAGCAAATCACGCGCTCTGCGCCCAGCGCTGGCGTGACCTGAGCGCCATAGACGTATCCGACCGCGCCGGCAATCACCGCACCCGCCAATAGCCCATCGGCCCACGCAAAGCCGAAGCCGCCGCCTTGTGCGTGCGCGCGCAGCAGCGAAAACACCATCGCCAGCACGCTGCCCAAAACGGCACACAGCCAGAACTCCAGCCGTGCGCGCTGATGCAGTACCCGCGCCGCGACCGCCGCAGTCGCCAGCGGCAGCAATGCAGTAATCACCGCCGCGTGGCCAGCGTTGACGCTGCGCAGCGCGTAACCCAGCAGCAGCGGGTAGCCTATCGCGTTGCCCAGCAGCGCCAATGCCAGCGGCTTGAGGTGCGCCCGGCGCGGCCACGGTGAGCGCGTCGCCAGCAAAAAGACCACTGACAGCAGCCCCGCCAGCGCCGCGCGTCCGAAGGTGACGAACCCCGGTGAGAGCGCCGGCGCGTCTTGCGTGCCGGTGGCCAGCCGCGTGGCCGGCAGCGTCAACGCAAAGCAGAACGTGCCCAGCACGCCTAGCCACAGGCCAAGCGTTTCGTTGCGCGGAGAGCGGTCGGATGTGTTCATGGGACGGATGCGGTGAAAGAGGCCGTGTTTTGACCCGGAAACTCTACCGCGGGAATTGATACACTATAGATACAGTTTTCAGGACAGATTAAGGTACTGTATCGGTAACTTTATGGATACAGTCGTTCTGTCTGCTTTTCCTCATGCCGGCCGCTTTACTTACCCGTGGCGCAGGCCAGACGCTGGCCGACCAATTAGCCGCGCGTTTTGCCGAGCGCATCCGCACCCGTTTGCTGGCACCCGGCGCGCGGCTGCCTTCGGTGCGCGCTTGCGCGCGCCAGTATGGCGTTAGCCCGCACACCGTGGTGACTGCTTATGACCAGCTTCAGGGGCAGGGGCTGGTCGAGGTGCGCCGGCAGCGCGGCTTTTTCGTGCGTGATTGGGCCGCGGCGCAACCCGTCCGCGCGGCGCGGACGGTACAGGCTCAAGGGCGGCGGGTTGCGGCCGATGCCAGCACGCTTATCCGCGGCATGTTCTACCGCCCCAGCGCCAAGCCGCAGCCCGGTATGGGCGTGCTGCCGCCCGACTGGATGGAAGCGCCCTTTCTGTCGGCCGCTTTGCGCCGCGTGGCCGGCGGGCCGCTGCTGCAAAAGCTCACGTTGCAATACGGCGACCCGGCGGGCGATGCGGCGCTGCGCCGCAGCTTGGCGCGGCGTCTGGCCGACATCAGCGTGCCTGTGCCGCCCGATTGCATCCTGACCACCGTTGGCGCCACGCACGCGCTGGATATCGTTAGCCGCACCCTGCTGCGGTCGGGCGATGCGGTCATGGTCGAGGAGCCGGGCTGGGCGATTGAATTTGCGCGGCTCGAATCGCTGGGGATGCGCATCCTGCCCGTGCCGCGTCATGCCCAAGGCCCTGATCTGGACGTCATTGAGCGTTACTGCCGGGCGGGCGTGCCGCAGCGCCCCAAGCTGCTGGTCAGTGTCAGCGTGCTGCACAACCCGACCGGCTACAGCCTGATGCCCGGCAGCGCGCACCGCTTGCTGCAACTGGCAGAACAGTACGGTTTTCACATCGTCGAGGATGACAGTTACAGCCACCTGGCCCCTGAGCGCGCCACGCGCCTGTGCGCGCTGGATGGCTTGCAGCGCACGATTTACGTTAGCGGCTTCGCCAAAATGCTCGCGCCCAATTGGCGTGTTGGTTTCCTGGCCGCCAGCAGGGCGCTGCTGCCGCGCCTGCTCGAAACCAAGCTGCTGGCCACGCTGACGACCCCCGCGCTGTTCGAGCGCGCGTTGGCCGACTGCATTGACCAGGGGCAGTTGCGCCGCCACGGCGAGCGCCTGCGCGAGCAGCTGGATGCCGCGCGCACCCGCACGATGCGGCTGGCGCTGGGCGCGGACTGCCGTTTTATCGCCGAACCCGCCGGTCTGTTCGGCTGGGTCGATACCGGCGTGGACACCGATGCGCTGGCCCAGCGCCTGCTTGACGAGGATTACCTGATCGCGCCCGGCTCGCTGGTCTACGCGCGCCGTCCGCCGACGAACTTGATGCGCATCAACTTCGCTACCTCGCAGGATGCGGCGTTCTGGAAGGCTTTTACCCGCCTGCGTTAGCGCCCGGCGTGACGTGGGCGTGCGGCTCATCAAAACGCCAGGCGCAGCGCCAGATACGGAATGATGAACAGCGCCCAAATCAGAATCTTGTAGAACGCCATGCCCGCATAGTGAATCGCTGCCAGGGTTTCGGGCGCCAGTTTGAACCAGCGCCCGTGCCAGGCCAGCATGACATTGCGCGCCAGCATAAAGGCCGCGAACCACGCCAGCAACAGCGCCAGATTGCCGATGGCGCACCAGTCCAGCAGGGAGCGCAGATTTTCAAGAGTCATCAGGGATGTGTTCATGGGTGTACCTAGGATAAGTTGGCTTGCCGTTTAACTCAGTCCATCGAGCAATTCTTGCTCAATGGACAGTTGGATTTTGTCGTCTTGCAGTTGCGCGCCTTGCAGCAAGAAGGTGTCTTCCACCCGCTCGCCCAGCGTGGCGATTTTGGCCAGTTCAACGCTGATGCCATGCGCGGCCAGGGTGCGGGCTATGCCGTACAGCAAGCCCGCGCGGTCGCTGCTGGAGATGGACAGCAGCCAGCGTTGCGCTCTTTCGTCGGGCCGCACATCCACGCGCGGGGCCAGGGGGAAGCTCTTGACGCGCCGCGACACGCGGCCCAGCCGCTGGGCGGGCAA
>JAIRQU010000102.1 GCA_031256305.1 Burkholderiaceae bacterium | reverse complement strand
TGACAACCGAACCCCGCCGGCATGAAAAGTACGAAGCCTTGATCGCGCGCTGCCGCGCACTGCCCGCCGTGACGGTGGCGGTGGCGCACCCGTGCGACGAAGTGTCGCTGCGCGCGGTGGTGGACGCGGCCCGGGCTGGTCTGATCGCGCCGGTGCTGGTCGGCCCGGCGGCGCGCATCGACGCGCTGGCCCAGTCGCTGCGCATCGACCTGTCCGGCTGCCGCCGCATCGACGCGCCGCACAGCCATGCTGCCGCTGCGCGCGCGGTGGAACTGGTGCGCGCTGGCCAGGCGCACGCCTTGATGAAGGGCAGCCTGCATACCGACGAGTTGCTCGCCGAGGTGGTGCGCCCCGATACCGGCATCCGCACCGGGCGGCGACTCAGTCACGTGTTCATCATGGACGTTCCCACTTACCCCAAGCCGCTGTTCATCACGGACGCCGTGGTCAACATTCAGCCCAATCTGGAGCAAAAGGCCGAGATCGTGCAGAACGCCATCACGCTGGCCCAGGCGCTGGGCGTGGCGCAACCCAAGGTGGCGATTCTCTCGGCGGTGGAGACCGTGGAATCGAAGCTGCCCGCCACGATAGACGCGGCGGCGCTGTGCAAGATGGCCGACCGGGGCCAGATTGCCGGCGCGCTGCTGGACGGCCCGCTGGCGTTCGATAACGCCATCAGCGCCGAGGCCGCGCAAATCAAGCACATTCAATCGCCGGTGGCCGGCGACGCCGACATTCTGCTCACGCCCGACCTGGAAGCGGGCAATATGCTGGCCAAGGAATTGAGCTTTCTGGCCAACGCCGACGCGGCGGGCATCGTGCTGGGCGCGCGCGTGCCCATCATCCTGACCAGCCGCGCCGACAGCGAGCGCACCCGCATGGCCAGTTGCGCCGTGGCCGTCCTGTACGCGCTGGCGACCCGGCCCGCCGCTCACGCGACCCCCAATGTTTGAACGGACAGCGCCATGCAACATCCGATTCTGGTGCTCAACGCCGGCTCGTCGAGCCTGAAGTTTTCGATCTACGAAAAGCGCGCGCATCACACCTTGGCGGCGGGCGCGCACGGCGAGGCGGAGCGGCTGGACACCGCGCAGCCGCATCTGACGGTGCGCGGTCCGCAAGGCCAGCCGCTGGCCGACCGGGCCATCGCGGGGAGCGGACACCACGGCGCAATCGAGGCGATTCACGCCTGGTTTGCCGCGCACGTGGGCAACGAGCGGGGCTTTGCCGCCGTCGGGCACCGCGTGGTGCATGGCGGTCAGCGCTTTGTCGCGCCGGTGCGCATCGACGCCGATGTGCTGGTGGCCATCGCGGCGCTCACGCCGCTGGCGCCGCTGCACCAGCCGCACCATGTGGAGGCGATTCGCGCGGTCAGCGCAGTCGCGCCCGATGTGGTGCAGGTGGCGTGTTTTGACACGGCCTTTCACCGCACGATTCCCATGATCGAGCGCGAGTTCGCGCTGCCGCGCGCGTTGACCGCGCAGGGCATCGTGCGCTACGGCTTTCACGGCCTGTCCTACGAATACATCAGTACCGTGCTGGCCGCGCTGGACGCGCGCTGGCAAGAACGGCGCACCGTCATCGCGCACTTGGGCAACGGCGCCAGCCTGTGCGCGCTGGCTGGCGGCCAAAGCGTGGCCACTACGATGGGGCTGTCCGCCGTCGATGGCTTGATGATGGGCACGCGCAGCGGCGCGCTGGATCCGGGCGCGCTGCTGTACCTGCTGCGCCAAGGCGGATATTCGCCCGATACGGCGGAACACCTGCTCTACAACGAATCGGGCCTGCTGGGCGTGTCGGGCATTTCCAGCGACATGCGCACCCTTGAGCAAAGCGCCGACCCGCAAGCGGCGCACGCGATAGACTTGTTTACTTACCGCGCGGCGCGCGAGCTGGCCGCGCTGGCGGGCGTGCTGGGCGGACTGGACACGCTGGTATTCACGGCGGGCATCGGCGAAAACGCGCCGTCCGTGCGCGCGCAAATTTGCCGCCGCGCGGCTTGGCTGGGCATCGCGCTGGACGAAACGGCCAATGCGGCCAACGCGGCCATCGTGTCCAGCCAGCCGTCCGCCGTGACCGTGCGCGTGATCCCGACCGATGAAAATCTGATGATCGCGCGCCATACCTTGAGCCTGCTGGAAAATTGATTCCCTTAAAGAAAGACCCCGCCATGACCACATCCGCCAAACAACCGGCAAAGCCTGCCGCCCAAGCTGCCGCCATTTCCGCCCTGCCACTGTTCTGGCCGCTGATCGCCGCACAGGGTATGGCCGAGGCGGGCGCGCAGCTCTCGGAACTGTCGGCGCGCAATTTGCATTTTCTGGCCGAGGACGAAAAAATTCACCACGGCCTCAAGCCCGCGCTGGCAACCCCAAATCAGCCGCTGCTGGATTTGCGCACGATGACCTTGCGCGACTATTCGACCAACAAGGCGGACCTGCCCACCATTGTGGATGCGCCGTATGCCGGGCATTCGGCCATGATCGCCGATTACCAGCCGGGCCAGAGCCTGACGGAAACGCTGCGCGCGCACGGCGTCAAACACCTGTTTCTGACCGACGGCAAGTCCGCCA
>JAIRQU010000098.1 GCA_031256305.1 Burkholderiaceae bacterium | reverse complement strand
CGGCGGACTTGCGCCGCGCCGCCTCAGCGCCCATCTCCGGCGCGCGCGCGGCGTCGCGGGGCGCGCCGATGCCCGCGTCGATAATGAGTGTGGCCTCCGGTAGGCGCTCGCGCAGCAGGCGCAGCGCGAACGGGTTGACCAGCCCTTGTCCGGAACCGATGGGCGCGCCCCAGGGCATGAGCAACGCACAGCCCGCGTCCAGCAGACGTTTGCACGTAACCAGATCGTCGGTGCAATACGGGAACACCACAAAGCCCGCGTTGACCAGCTCGCGCGCCGCCGCCGCCAGTTCCACCGGATCGGGTTGCAACGTGTATTCGTCGCCCACCACTTCCAGCTTGACCCACGGCGTACCGTACAGCTCGCGCGCCATGTGCGCCAGTTGCACCGCCTCGCGCGCGGTGGTGCAGCCAGCGGTGTTGGGCAGGAGACGCGCGCCGGTCTCGCGCAGGGTATCGCGGATCATCCGCACAAAGCCGTTGTCGCCGCCGCCCGCCGCTCCATTGGCCAATTGGCGCTTGAGACCCACCGTCACCACCTGGCTGCCCGATGCCAGCATGGCCTGGCGCAGCACCGCCGGTGACGAATACCCGGCCGTGCCAAGTAAAAAGCGACTGGTCAGCTCGACCTCGCCGACGCGCCAGACATCGCGGGATGAGGCTGTGTTTTGAGGCGAAGATTCAGGCATTGCGGAAGACACCGGAGACATAAGCGTCAAGCTTACTCCGCGCCGCACTGCCGGGAAGAACACCGCCAGCCGTGTGATTCCGGCAATGGCGGTATCGGCCATCAGGGATATGGCCGAGCCGAGATAATGCGCGCCTTCCACCGTGACGACAAGGACGAACACCCCATGACACGCATGGTTCACTGCATCAAACTGGGCAAGGAGGCCGAAGGACTGGACTTGCCGCCCTATCCTGGCGAATTGGGCCGCCGCATCTGGGAACACGTCAGCAAGCAGGCTTGGCAAGAATGGCAGCGCCACCAGACCATGCTGGTCAACGAAAACCGCCTGAATCTGGCCGATCAGCGGGCGCGCGAATACCTCAAGCGCCAGATGGAAAACCACTTCTTCGGCGGCGGCGCGGAACAGGCTGCGGGCTACGTGCCGCCGCAAAGTTAAACCTATTGCATCAACTGCGCCCACGCCTTGTCCAGGCGCTTGAGGCTCACGGGCTGCGGGGTGCGCAGTTCCTGCGCGAACAAGCTCACGCGCAGTTCTTCCAGCAGCCAGCGCAAATCCTGCATCCGCGCGTCCGCCTGGCCCTTGCGGTCGGCCACCAGGCGCCAGTAGCGCTGCTCTTGCGCGCGGGCGTCCTGCATGTGACGGGCGTCACGCGCGGGATCGGCGCGCAGTTTGTCCATGCGCAATTGCACGGCCTTGAGGTAGCGCGGAAAGTGCTGCAAGGCGGCCCACGGCGCGTCCAGCAAAAAGCGTTTGCCAATCAGCCGCTGTAATTGCTGTTGCGCGTCCTGCACGGCATCGGGATGATGCCCCTTGTCGTCCTTGAGCTTGCGCTGCGCGGCGGCGTATTCGGTCAATATGGCGTGCGCCAGACGCGCGATTTCCTGCGCGATGAGCGTCAAGCGCCCGCGCCCCTGTTGTACCCGCTCGGCAAAGGCGGCGGCGTCCTGCGGCAGCGGCTCTTGCAGAAAGGCGCGGTCGATGGCCAGGTCGATGATCTGTCCGCGCAGTTCCTCGGCGGCGCCCAGCGTCATGTAGGCGATGGCCATTTTTTGCAGGTCGGGAATGTTCTTGTCGAGAGATTTGAGCGCGTCGCGGATCTGCAAGGCGACCAGCCGGCGCAAACCCACCCGGTGACGCGCAGCGGCCAGTTCCGGCTCGTCGAAGACTTCAATGCGCACCGCGCCGCCGTCATCGACCAGCGCCGGGAAGCCGATCAGGGTCTGCCCCTTGCGGCGGATTTCGAGCAATTCGGGCAACGCGCCAAAAGTCCAGCCGGTGTAGCGCGCGTCGGCGTTGAGGGCCTCGCCCGCGCTTGTGTTTGCGTCAGCGGCGGGCGCGGCGGCAGGACTGGCAGGTTGCGCGGCCTGCTGCTGATCCGGCCCTGCCCCGGTCTTTGTTGGCTCATGACGCACGGGCGTTTTCAGCGCCGCCAGCGCCTGAAACGCTCCGCGCGCCTGCGGCCCCCACTGCGCCTTGAGCGCGGCCAGGTTGCGCCCCGCGCCCAATTGGCGGCCATGTTCGTCGGTAACGCGCAAGACCATGAACAGGTGCGCGGGTACCATGTCGAGCTTGAAATCGGTGCGCTTGATGTCCAGCCCTGTTTCGGCGCGGGCGCGCGCCAGCAGCGCGTCGGTCAGGCTGCCGTGGCCGAACGCATCGGGCGCGGACAGCTCTTGCGCCAGCCGCGCCGCGCTGTCCGGCAGCGGCACAAAGCGGCTGCGCGGCTTTTGCGGCAGGCTTTTGAGCAGGGCTTGAATCTTCTCCTTGAGCATGCCCGGCACCAGCCATTCGACGCGCTCGTCGCTGACCTGGTTGAGTGCGAACAGTGGCACCGTCACCGTCAGGCCGTCGCGCGCGTCGCCCGGTTCGTGCAGATAACTGGCGCTGCAATCGACGCCGCCCAGCCGCACCACGCGCGGAAAGGCTGCCGTGGTGATGCCCGCGGCTTCGTGGCGCATCAATTCCTCGCGCGTGAGGTGCAGCAGTTTTGCCTCGGCCCTAGCCGCATCGCAGTACCACGTTTGCAACTCGCGGCCATTGACCACATGATCGGGAATCTGCCGGTCGTAGAAGGCGAAGATCAGTTCGTCATCGACCAGCACATCCTGCCGCCGCGATTTGTGCTCAATGGCCTCGACCTGCGCGATCAGCTTGCGGTTGGCGGGCAGAAAAGGCAGCGCGCGCGCCCAGTCCTCAGGCCAGTCGCCGGCTACCAGCGCCTCGCGGATCATCAGTTCGCGCGCGCCTGCCGGGTCGGTCAGCGCATAGCGCGTGCGCCGCCCGGTATAGACCGGCAGGCCGTAGAGCGCGGCGCGCTCCAGGGCGATGATCTCGCCCGCCTTCTTCTCCCAGTGCGGATCGAGCACCTGCTTTTTCAACAAATGCCCGGCCACTTCTTCCAGCCACTGCGGTTCGATAGCGGCGATGCCGCGCCCGAACAGGCGCGTGGTCTCTACCAGCTCGGCGCAGACGATCCAGCGGCCCGGCCGTTTGGACAGATGCGCGCCCGGATGCCGGTAGAACTTGATGCCGCGCGCGCCCAGGTATTCGGCGGATTTGTCGCCCGCCTCGGCCTCGATCTTGCAACCCACGTTGCCCAGCAGCCCAGCCAGCAGCGACTTGTGCAACGCCTCGTAATCGGCGGGGCGCGACGGCGATGGCGCAGATGATCGCGCGGGTAATTGCACAGGCGTTTGCCCGTGCTGTTCCCCGGCCACCGCGCGCAGTTGCGCGTGGATGTCGCGCCA
>JAIRQU010000096.1 GCA_031256305.1 Burkholderiaceae bacterium | reverse complement strand
GAGCAGCTGGCCCGGGCTGGCTTCGATCAGCTGATCAACCGCCGGGTTCAGGCCGGCCGGCCGACCCTCGGCATCTGCGTCGGGCATCAGATCCTGTTTGCAGCGGGCGTCGAGCACGGCCGCGATCAGGCCGGGCTGGGGCTGTTTCAACTGGGGCGGCTGATCGGTTACGGGCTGCTGGGGCTGCTGGCCGCCGCGTCCATGCAGGGGCTGAGCTGGCTGTCGGTACATGCGGCGGCGCTGCGGCCCATCTGGATCATGATTCACGCGGCAGCCATTGTGATCGGGCTGGCGTTGTTGGCGCTGGGCCGCCAGCCGTTGTGGCTTGATAGCGGCGCGCGCCGTGTATGGGCGCGGGTGCGCGCGGGCGTGAGCCGCTGGGGGCTGGCCGCGCCGCTGGCGATTGGCGCGGCGTGGGCCTTGCTGCCGTGCGGGCTGTTGTATTCGGCGCTGATGATGGCGGCGCTGGCCGGACGGGTGATAGGCGGGGCTGTCGTCATGCTGCTGTTTGCCGCCGGGTCGGGCGTAGCTCTGTGGACCGGGCCGTGGCTGCTGCTGCGCTTTGGCGTCAATGGCCGCAGCGCCTGGGGAATGCGGCTGGCCGGGCTGGCGCTGGTAGCGACGGCGGGCTGGGGGCTGTGGATGGGCCTGATGCACGGCCAGGCGCCGTGGTGCGCTGCGCCGGGGACGTAAGGCGTTATGCTTGAACCTCTTCGAGTTCAAGACTGATACGTAATTTCATGGCTGAAGTCACATTCACACGCACGGAGGTGCAGGATATAGGGCGGCGCATCCGGCAAATTTTTGTCGGGTCGTTGGGTAATCTGGTCGAGTGGTATGACTTTTATGCCTACACCGCGTTCGCGCTGTACTTTGCCAAGGCGTTCTTTCCTTCGCACGACCCGGTGGTGCAGCAACTGAACGCGGCCACGCTGTTTGCGGCGGGTTTCATTGTGCGGCCCGTGGGTGGCTGGTTGTTTGGCCTATTGGCTGACCGCTATGGGCGCAAACTGTCGTTGACGGTGTCGGTGGTGATGATGTGCCTAGGGTCGCTGATTATCACGGCCTCGCCTACCTATACGCAGATCGGCGTCTGGGCGCCGGCGCTGCTGGCGCTGGCGCGCGTGATCGAGGGCTTGAGCCTGGGTGGCGAGTATGGCGCCAGCGCCACGTACCTGTCAGAAGTGGCCGGCTCCAAGCGGCGCGGCTTTTATTCGAGCTTTCAATATGTCACGCTGATAGGCGGGCAACTGGCCGCCATTATTGTGCTGTTGCTGTTGCAAAGCGTGTTTCTCACGCACCAGCAGCTCGTTGATTGGGGCTGGCGCATTCCGTTCATGCTCGGCGCGGTGTTGGCGATTTGCGCCGCTGTTGTGATGCGGCGCGACTTGCATGAAACCGAGGCGTTTGAAATCGCGCGTAAAGGGGGCAAAACCGGGCAAACGGGCCGCCACGCGGGTATTTTGCGCAGCTTGGCCCGTTATCCGCGTGAAATCATCCTGGTGGTGGGTCTGACGGCGGGCGGCACGGCATCGTTCTATACCTTTACCACCTACATGCAAACCTTTGTCAAGCAGACCGTGGGGCTGTCGGATCGGGTCACGACCTATGTGATTTTTGCCAGCCTGGTGTTCGCGTCCATCCTGCAACCGATCTACGGCGCGATCTCCGACCGCATCGGCCGCAAACCGGTGCTGATCTGGTTCGGCGTGATGGGCACGCTGTGTACGGTGCCGATTCTGACGGTGCTGTCGCACACGCAATCGGCCTGGGTGGCGTTTTTGCTGATCTGCGGCGCGTGGCTATTCACGGCGGGCTACACCTCCATCAACGCCGTGGTTAAGGCCGAACTGTTTCCCACCGAGGTACGCACCACGGGCGTGGCGCTGCCGTATGCGGTTACGGTGTCGATATTCGGCGGCACCGCCCCGATGATCGCGCTGTGGTTCAAGACCCAGGGACACGAATCGGGCTTTTATTACTACTTGGCGGGGGTGGTGTTTATCTCGCTGCTGGTGTATGTGTTCATGCGCGATACCAAGCGCCGGTCAACGATGGGCGAGGACGCCGCTTAGGCGGTTAGGCGCGCTAACTACATGCAAGGTACAAGGCCAAAGCCAAACATTCAACGGAGGCAACGCAAGCAATTGAAAGCGGCCTAGGCTGGAACGCCAGCAATACAGGAACTTGAATGTCTACGCTGACCGCTCGGCCGCCTCAATGGTGTTGACCAGCAGCATGGCGCGGGTCATGGGGCCGACGCCGCCGGGCACGGGAGTGATCCAGCCGGCGATCTGGCTTACGTCCGCAAAGTCCACGTCGCCGCAGAGCTTGCCGTGGTCGTCGCGGTTCATGCCCACGTCGATGACGACCGCGCCGGGTTTGACCATGCCGCCAGTGAGCACGTTGCGCTTGCCGACGGCGGCGACGATGACGTCGGCATCGCGCGTGTGGCGCGCCAGGTCGAGCGTGGCGCTGTGGCAGAGGGTGACGGTGGCGTTTTGCGCCAGCAGCATCAGCGCCATCGGCTTGCCGACGATGTTGCTGCGGCCCATGACGACGGCGTGCTTGCCCTTGAGCTTGTAGCCGATGCTCTCCAACATGCGCATGCAGCCGGAGGGCGTGCAGGGGCGAAAACCGGGGCGGCCCACCATCAGCGCCCCGGCGCTGGCGACGTGAAAGCCGTCCACGTCTTTTGCTGGCGCGATGGTTTCAATGACGGCCTGCGCGTCCATGTGCGGCGGCAAGGGCAGTTGCACCAGGATGCCATGCACGTTCGCGTCCGCATTGAGCGCGCGGATACGCGCCAGCAGTTCGGCTTGCGGCAGCGCGGCCGGGTAGCGTTCCAGCGTGGCCTTGAGGCCGGTTTGCTCGCTGTCGGCGACTTTGTTGCGCACATAGACCTGGCTAGCCGGGTTGTCGCCGACCAGTATCACGGCCAGATGCGGCTGGATACCCCGCTGCTTGAGGGCGGTCACGCGCCCGGCCACTTCGGCGCGCACCTGGCGCGCCAGGGCATTGCCGTCGATGAGTTGTGCAGTCATGCTGAAAACCAGTTGGGTATTTTTTGCCGCCGCGCAAATACCTTTTCGGGATCGAATGACAGACACGGCGCGCGGCCCATAGTCTATCCGTGCGCAAGCGTCGCAACATTGCAGAGCGCCTCCAAAATATCTGCCAGCAAGGTCGGACCGAAACAAATTTCAATCAGCGCGCGGGTACGCATACCGCAAATCGGCGGCGGCTGTGAACGTATTTGCCGGGCTGGAAGGCATACTTCGGGCTGACGCCAAGGCCCAGGGTTGGATGGGGTATTAAACAATCCTGTCTGACAACTGTTCCTGTCCGCGGTTCGATGATTTTTATCTTGCTCAGTGCTGTTTGCAGCGTACTGGTTTCCGTATTGCTCAAGGTTGCGCGGCAGTTTGGCGTTGATGCCGCCCAAGCCGTCACATGGAATTATTGGGCGGACGCCATACTTTGCGCGCTGGTATGGCACCCGCCGCTGGCCAGTCTGGCACAACCGGGCGTACCGTGGCTGGCCTTGCTGGGGTTGGCGGCCGTGTTGCCATCGCTGTTCCTGGCGTTGGCCGCCAGCGTGCGGCGCGCCGGTATCGTGCGCACCGACATTGCGCAACGCCTGTCACTGCTGTTGTCCTTATTGGCGGCTTTTTTGTTGTTTGGCGAGCGCGCCAGCGTGATGAAGTGCTGCGGGTTGGCGCTGGGCTTGTTGGCGATGTTCGGCATTCTTGCGCAGTCAGACCGAGGAGCGGCGCAAAACAATGGCCGTGTGCTACCCGTGCTGCTCACGGTGTGGATCGGCTTTGCCGCGGTTGATGTGATGCTCAAGCAAATTGCCGTGGCCGGAACGCCGTTCGCGGTATCGCTTCAGGTCAGTTTCGCGCTGGCGTTCATCGGCATGGCGCTCTGGCAGGTTCTACGTGCCTGGCGCGGAACGGCGCGACTGACCGGGCGCAGCCTGGCGGCGGGCCTGCTGCTGGGGTTGCTTAATTTTGGCAACATCATTTTTTATGTGCTGGCCCATCACGCGCTGCCTGACCAGCCGGCGGCCGTTTTTGCCAGCATGAACATCGGCGTCGTGGTACTGGCGGCGCTGGCGGGGGCCATCGGGTTTGGCGAGCGGCTGTCATGGCTCAATCGCGGCGCGATCATGCTGGCGCTTTGTGCTATTGCCATGATCGCATTCCTGCCGTAGAACTGTGGCGGCTGCACGCCCGCCTGAGCTGTTTCAGTGTTCCCTGGATGCGCGCCGCGCGGCTTGTGCTGGCACAATATCCCGTTGAGGCACACACTTTCGGCCATCGTCGTATCCGTTAATGCGCTCGGTGTTGCGCAAGCAGCTTTTCCCCGGTTCAAGGGGGTGCTGTAACAGTCAAGGACATTTTGGACGGGCGATAAGCTCCAACGGGTTCATGGAGAAAATTTCATCATGGCAATCATTGAAGTCAAATTTCCTCAACTGTCCAAATCCATCGGTGAGATCACGCTGCTGCAATGGAGGAAAAAGCCTGGCGCGGCCGTCAAGATTAATGAGGTGCTCATTGAAGCGCAAACCAGCAGGGGCAGGCTTGAAGTATTCGCGCCGGACGAGGGCGTGTTAACTAAAATTCTGCAAGGCGACAACGCTGCCGTTACGGTCGGCCAAATACTGGCGCATATCGACACTGAGGCTGTGGTCAGTCTCCCTCCGCTGTTACTTCCCGAACCCGTTCCGGCAAGCCTAGCCGCCTCTGCGGTTACCGCCGTGGCTTCTGCCAACGGCGGCAAGACTGGCACGGCCATGCCCGCCGCCGCCAAGTTGCTGGCCGAGCACAACCTGAGCGCCGCGCAGGTTGCCGGTACTGGCCGGGATGGCCGCGTAACCAAGGGTGACGCGCTGGCTGCCATTGCACGGGGTACAGCGCCGTTTCCGATGCCTGCCGGCCACCGGCCAACGTTGCCCCAACAAGCCGCGCCCGTGGTGCTTGAGACCTTGGGCGAGCGCACCGGGCAGGGCGTGCGTGTTGCCGCGCATGTGCTGCAAACGCAGGCCGTGAATGCCATTCTGACCACTTTCAACGAGGTCAGCATGGCGCTGGTGATGGAAATGCGCAAGCGTTTTCAGGATCGCTTTGAAAAAGAGCACGGCGTCAAACTCGGCTTCATGAGCTTTTTCGTTAAGGCGGCGATCCATGCGCTCAAAAAATATCCGGCCATCAACGCCTCGATTGACGGCAACGATGTCATCTACCATGACGACTTCAACATCGGTATCACGACCGGATCGCCGCGCGGCCAGGCCATGCCGGTTCTGCGCAACGCCGACCAGATGAGCTTTGCGCAAATTGAGCAGAAGATCGCTGAATTGAGCGTCAGGGCGCGCGAGGACGCGCTGGGTCTTGAGGAGACGGCGGGTAGTACCTTCTCGATCAGCAATGGCGGGGCATTCGGTTCGATGTTTTCCACACCTGTCGTTAACCCGCCGCAGTCGGCCAGTCTGGGCGTGCATGTCACCAGGGAACGGGCCGTGGTGGAAAATGGCCGGATTGTGATTCGTCCGATAAACTATTTGGCGCTGAGCTACGACCGCCGCGTCATCGACGAGCGTGAAGCGGTTTTAGGGCTGGCGGCGATCAAGGAGGCGCTGGAAGATCCGGCGTGTCTGCTGTTCGATATTTGAGAATAGAGGGCGTGTGCTGATGGTCTGTGGATTGGTTTGGGGCCTGTGTCTGCATTGATGCTTATAACTGATTTCAAGTCGATGACCAGAGGCATTTGTCAAAGATGTCAATCAATAATATTTTCTGGAAGCCATGTATTCCCATTTGTTATTCTGGTTTGATACTAAAAAATAATTCTGCGGAAAGGGATAAAATCAGGACTAATTATGGAGAGGTATTTGAATTACCTATAAACTAAAGAGTGATTATGGCTGAGCAATTTGACGTGATTGTCATTGGCGGCGGTCCGGGTGGCTATAGCGCGGCGATTCGCGCCGCGCAACTGGGCCTTAATGCGGCCTGCATTGATGCGCGGCGCAACGGCAAGGGCGGCCCCGCGCTGGGGGGCGTTTGCGCCAATGCGGGGTGCATGGCTTCCAGGGCATTGCTGCAATTATCGGCATATTATGAGCAGGCGGGCAGACGTTTTGCCGAGCACGGTATTCAGGTCAAGGAGCTGGAACTGGACTTGAACAAGCTGATCGAGCGCAAAGACGCCATCGTCAAGCAAACCAACGAGGACATCGCTTTTTTAGATCGGAAGAGCGTCG
>JAIRQU010000075.1 GCA_031256305.1 Burkholderiaceae bacterium | reverse complement strand
GCCTACTGAAGCGCCGCTTCCACCACCGCGTTCCCAATCCGCCGCGCCTCACCCAACGGCTCATCCGCACGCCCTCGCCGCGCAAAACGCAAATACGCCCACGCCCAGCGCGCAAACATCAAGCGCCGTGTGGCCCGCCGAAGCGCCGCTTTCACCATCGCGTCCCCAACCTGCCGCGCCCCAGTCAGTAGTAGCCCAGCCCCATACACCTGCCACGCAAACCGCAAACGCGCAAGTATCCAGCTCCAGCCTGCAAGGCACACAAACGCTTCTTGCGCTTTACGACATGGCGAGCGACTACGACGCGCTTTACCGCGCGGCGCTGGCACAGGTGCGCGCCAGCGAGGCTGCTGTAAGCGAGGCGCGCGCCGCGCTGCTGCCGCAAGTGGGGTTTCAGGCCGATCTCCAGGCCAACCGTCTGGCCGCGCGCGCCAACCATCCCCTCTCCGCGCTGGTCGGGCTGAACCCCTACACGGGCCAACCCATCTATGCCCAGAGCCAGACCATAGACCGCACCTACGCCCAAAGTGACGAGGGCCTCAAAGCCTCGCAATCACTGTACCGCCCCGCCGACAAAATCACGCTCGATCAAAGCAAGCGCCAATTGGACGCCGCGCAAGCGCAATTAACGGCAACGCAGCAGGACTTGATCGTGCGGCTGGCGCAAGGGGATTTCGACGTGCTGGCGCCGCAAGACACGCTGCGTTATGTGGGCACGCGCAACGATCCGGTCAGCCACCAACCGGCTTTGGCCAAGCGCAACTTCGAGATAGGCAACGCCAATATCACCGATACCCGCGAGGCCCAGGCGCGCCTGGCCATGACGGACGCGCAGAAAATCGCCGCCAAGAACGATTTACATGTCAGGCAACTGGCCCTGGAACAGCTTGTCGGCAAGGCCGGCGTGCGCCCCCGCCCGCTGGCCAAGGCGGCCAATCCGCCCGCGCCCGGATCAAGCGCGGATACATGGACCGCGCGCACAGCCCACTCGCCGGCCGTGCGGCGGGCCGATCAAGCGCTGGAAGTGGCGCGGCTGGAAGTGGACAAGGCCAAGACCGGCCACAAGCCGACCCTGGACTTGCAGGCCAGCATCGCCCGCGCGCAATATCCCAGCGGCGATCCGATGGGATCCATTTCAGCCCTCACCGGCTACCATGCCGCCTTGGCCACCATCGGCGTGCAGTTTGTCCTGCCGCTGTTCTCCGGCGGCGCGGTCATGGCGCGCGAGCGGGAAACACAAGCCCTGCAAGACAAAGCCCAGGCCGATCTGGACAACGCCTTGCGCAGCAGTACCCAAGCCACGCGCGCGGCCTACTTCAACCTGCAATCGAACCTGGAGCAGGTCAAGGCGCTGCAAGCCGCGCAAGACGCCAGCCACGCCGCGCTGCAAGCCAACCAACTGGGCTACAAGATTGGCGCGCGCACCAATATCGACGTACTCAACGCGCAAAGCCAGCTTTTCGAGTCCGAGCGCGACCTGTCCCATGCGCGCTATGACGCCCTGGTCGGCCTGCTGCGCCTTAAGCAGGCGGCAGGGGTTTTGACGCCAGGCGATCTCGCGCAAATCGACGCCTTGCTGGCGCATTAAAAAAGCCCCGGCCTGCCCAATAACCGGCCTTAATCGAGCCTCTGGATTTGGCCCGCGCCGTTTTGGCCGGTGGGAACGTAACCATAGCGGGTGCGATGTTTGGCAACACGACGGCCTTCAGCGCCACATGTGCAGTGGCGGAAACGGGGTTAAAGGCCAAGGCGGTTCATGAGTTATTCGATAACATTATCCGATATGATAACAATAATGCTGGGGTTCGTAAAATCACTCTAACCTATGCGGTCTTAAATTTTACACTCCATTCAAAAATGCAGGGGCTATATTCAAACACCATTCCTTGCTTACCTTCGGAAAATTAATTTTAATCTTCTCGATTACATCGTTTACCTGTTTTTCGCTATTTTTATTCAGTAAGTACACTTTGGAACATTCGTATAATAATTGAATATTATCTGGCTGATGATTTTTCATAAATCCTTCCCTGCCCCCAGGAAGTAAAGAAAGATCTATAGCAATAGAAGGAAATGTAAATGGCCATTGATTCTCTTTTTCTGCGCTATACGTCATTTTTCTAAATTCTGCGGCAACACTAATTTTTGCTAATGCCATCTCAATATTTTCTTTTTTGTATGCTGATCTAGCTTGCTGTTCTAATGCAAAGATACGTCCCAAATCTTCTTCTCGCACCCATAATGGACTTGCAAATTGCGCAGCATAGAGAACAGCAATGGCAGCGACCACAATATCAGCAAAAAAACCAATTATGAAATAAAATTTGTTTCCAAGTTTATTCATCATTTCAGCAGAAGATGCGTGACCAAGCCCTATAATGGAATAGCTAGCGCCTTAAAAACCCACAGACATCTCCACGCTTTCGTTTACGAATACATCATTAAACACACTCATCGAGAGGCGTCATTTAATATATTTTTTACAAATAAATAATGCTATTGGCAAATAAATAAAATATAACAAAATAAACACCCAAACTGGTGGCATATGTCCCATAACCACAAAAACACCAACAAGAGTTACAATTAGCATGCCAATAGCCATACCAAGTGCGCCTTTCAACACCTTAAATATTTTTTCATCTCTCATTAGTTGCCGCACCCACAAGAAGTAATTTCGGAATCTGTCACAGTGCTTGAACCGACTGTTGCGCCAAGGCCGAACTCTAAACCATACTCACTACCACCAAATCCACTAGAAACCACATTTCCAAGTCGTATCTTAGAAAAACTTCCTCCTATTCCGAATGCTGATCCCGCGCTCGACATCATAAATAATCCATTAAATTCATTAGGATTCAAAGAATTCAAATGATCGTCAAAATTAATGTTTGAGTAAGTGTCTCCGATTGGAATTGTTCCTACTCCTATACTTGGGCCAACTGCCCACACTGATATATGTGCTTGCTGCCCATTAACACATTCAGAAGTAAGAATGAAATGAAAAACTGATGCGCCAACCAACTCAGTAAGACCGCCAGAAATTACAGTTCCATTCCACTGCACCAATCCAAACGGATCCATGTAATTCACCGGATCCCCATTGACATACTGATACAGGTTTACGCCACCCTCTTCTCCGATCGGATCGTGCGACAGCCACCGGCCCGATAGTGGATCATAGGCCCTGTGCCAAGTCAGGTACAACCCTGAATCGTGCAGGAACATTCCGGCATAGCCTTTGTCCGGCTGCATTCCTGAACTCTGATCGGTTTGCCCATACGCCGTGTACGTGCGGCTGCCTTGTTGCAGGCCGTCGGGGGTCATTACGCCTCTGATGGAGCCTAGCTGGTCTTTCTGGTACAGCAGGTTGATTCCCGTGTTTGTACCATCCAGGTTGCTGTTGTCGTTGGCGTGGATTTCTCCCTGGTCAAAGTATTCGGTAATGACGTGGCCGTCCTGGTCTAGCTTTTGGCAGATTTTCTCTCCGCACCATTGGTAGTGGGTTATGGTGGCGGTGGCGGCCTCGATGTTGGCCTTTTCCTGCATCTGTACCCGCCGGCCCCAGCCATCGTAGCTGATGTCGGTGATGTGCCCGGTGACGTTGTCGGTGATGTGGATTAGGTTGCCTGCCGCGTCCCATTGGGTGTCACGGGTGTTGGAGTGGCTGGGCGGCAACATGCTGGTGGCGTCCGAGAGCATTTGCCCGTTGGCGTCGTAGGCCGGGAGGTACTGGCTGCCGCCGCCGCTCCCGTCGCTGTAGGTCTGCATTTGCAGCGCCACGGTGTTCTGGTTGTTGGCGTTGGTTTGGCTTTGCCAGGTCCAGGCGGCGGGCTGGGTCAGGGTGGCTATGCTCTGCCCTGTCAGGTTGCCCGCCGGGTCGGTTGTATAGCTTTCTTGCCGGGCTTGGCCTTGGGATGCAGTCAGGCGGTTGGCGCTGTCGTAGGTGTAGTTTTGCTGGCCTTCGGTCAGTACTGTCGGGCTGGGGGTTATGGCGTCCTGGCTGCTGGTGATGCGCCCCAGGTCGTCGCTTTGGTAGTTGAATGTCCAGATGTTCGAGGCGTGTTGCCAGGTCAGGCTTTTTAGCCAGCGGTCGCCCATGTTGCTGATGCCGCTGGTGGCGCTGCCGTAGCTGTAGAGCAGTTGCAGGGCCGGGTTGACTTGTGCGCCGGGCGCTTGCAGGGTCAGGCTGGCCGGTTGGTTGGCTTGCCCCAGGTAGCTCGTTTGCCATTGGCCCAGGTCGTTGGTCTCGCCACTGACGCGGCCCAGTACGTCGTAGCTCCAACTGTCTTGTTTGCCGTTGACGGTGCGGCTGGCCATGCGCCCCAGCGCGTCGTAGCTGTAGGCGATGTTGCCTTGCGCGCTGGCTTCGCTCTGGATTTGGCCCGCGCCGTTTTGGCCGGCGGGTGTGTAGCCGTAATTGGTGATGCCCGCGCCGTCGCTCATTTGGGTGATGCGCGGGTAGTAGGCGTCCCATTGCCAGGTGACGGCAGGGGTGGGGTTGACGGCGTTGGCGTAGCTGATGCCGGTAAGCTGGCCGTCGGCCGCGTAGGCGTTCTGGCGGGTTTGACCCAGCGCGTCGGTGCGGGTACTTTGCCGCCCGGCGCTGTCGTAGGCGTAGGTGGTTTGGGTGTTGTCAGGGTAGATTTTGGCAACCACGCGCCCCTGGATGTCGCGCTGCCATTGGGTCACGCTGCCGTTGGCATCGGTCTGGCTGATTAACCGGTTGGCCCGGTCGTAGCCATACTGGGTGACGTGCCCCGCGGGGTCGGTCACGCTGATGAGGTTGCGGTTGGCGTCGTAGCCGTATCGGGTGACCTGGCCCAGCCGGTCTTTAACGGCGGTCAAGTCCAGGTTGGTGTAGGTGTAGGTTTGGCTGGTGCCGTCAAAGTAGTTGATGCTGGTTAGGCGGTCCAGGTTGTCGTATTGGTAGTTCAGGGTGCGGCCCTGGCTGTCCGTGATGCTGGCAACGCGGCCTACGTTGTCGTAGGTGTAGCCCGTTTGTACCACCTGACCCAAGGCGTCGAGGGTGAACATCAGATAGCCCTGGGTGTTGTAGTGGTTGGTGGTGGTGTTGCCCAGCGGGTCGGTAACGGTGAGCAACTGGCCCTGGGCGTTGTAGCTCATGCGCCAGACCTGGCCCGCCGCGTCGGTGTAGGTGACAGGGCGGTGCGGGGTTGCGCCGTAGGTAAATTGGGCCAATGTGTCTGCCCCGGCGGCGGTTTTGCGCTGGATGGCGGTAACGTCGATGCCTGCGCTGTCGTAGGCGGTTTGCACCTGCCGGCCCAGCGGGTCAATGTTCAGCGTGGGGTTGCCGCTGGCGGCGTAGGCCATTTGGGTAAGCTGGGTGGCGCCGTTGGGCAACAGCCGGGCGATTTGGTTGGGGGCGTTGTTTTGCGCGCCGCTGAGAAAGTTGCTGCTGCTCTGCCCGTTGCGAAAATACCACACACGGCTGTCCAGAGGCTGCTTTTCGCTTTCCAGAGCATCGGAGACCACGGGGTTGCTGGCCGCGCTGGACAGCCAGTGCCAAATGTGCGCCTGGGTGTAGTCGCCCGGCGCGCGGGCGTTGGCTTCGCCGTCCCAATAAAAGGTGTTGCGGTAGCCCTGGTTGCCGTCGGCCCAGCTTGCCGCAGGCGGCGGGTCGTCGGGCAGTGTCGTGACGCTGGCATCAAATTCCGTGCGGCTGGCGTTGCCCAGCGGGTCGGTAATGGTCAGGCTGCGGCTGGCGTCCGCCGTGGTGGAAGCAAAACTGGTGGTGCCATACGGGGTGTGCAGCGCGCTAATGTCGGCGCTCGTGCCGTTGTAGTCGAAACTTGAAGTAATGCCCACGGCGTCGGTAATGCTGGCCAAGCGCCCGGTGCTGTCATAAGCCAATTGCGCCGTGCGGCCAAAGGGGTCGGTGATGGTGGTTATCAGCCATGTATTAGCGGTATTGCCATAGGTAAAGGTGGTGCTTTGACCGATGGCGTCTTGTACCGAGGTCAGGCGCAGGCTGGCGTCGTAATTCAGGGTTAGGGTATTGCCGTAGGGATCGACGATGCGGGACAAAAATACCCGCCGGGGATAAGCGGCTGCGCTGTTGGACGCGGCATAAACCTCTTTACTGCCGTCGGGGAAGCGCCGTTCATATGTCACCGGATTTTGCGCAACCAGTACCAATTGCGCCTGGGTGTTCATTTCCGGGGTAAATGCGCCGCTGGCGCCGTTATAGCCCGAATAATCATAAGCGCCACCGCCCGCGGCAATGCGCCGCACGTTAACGCCGGGCTGGGTGGGGTCGTCCTGAATAAAACCAACCCAACTGGCGCTCCATTGCGGGCCGATATTGCTGTAATCTATACTGGCAGGCTGAGACGTATCGCGTTGATTATAAGTGAGCGTGGTATGTACGTCATAACCCACCGGCGGCGTATAGCCCACCGGCGTATCGAACAGGCGCAAGCTGACCAGAGGCAACGTGGTGGTCAGCTTGCACATGCCCGTGGCGCTGCCGCTGCCCGCCCCGCCCACCGGCCCGCCCCCGCCCGTGTCGCAACAACCGCTGGTGCAGCCGCTGTCGCTGCGCGTGTCGTTATTGTCGAAATTGGTGGGCTGTTGGGAGGTTTGAGGGACACAGGCACCGTTGTCTTCAACATAGCCGGGGTTACAGGAGCAAGTAGTACCATCAATATCATATGGCGAATCAGCATTGGCCCATGGGATATTTCTACAAACATTGTCTTCAGAACCATCATTATTATATGTAAAACAAACACCATCATTTAATGTCGAGTTGGCTGGACATTTAGGAGTTGAACTTGCACAGATATAACACGATATACCATCTGGAGAAGTTTTAGGGTCCGGAAAGTAAGCAACCCTACCAAGACCATCAATAGTATGACCAGTATAATATATGGCCGCCCAACAGCCAGCAAGATCGCAATCAACGCCTTTAGGGGAAGTAGAATCAATATACTCATAATTACCAGCCTGACCATTCGAGCTTTGCATATAAGAAACAAATGCCTGGATATTTTCTGATGTACAAGAATCCAAATCAGAATAACCAGTACCTGTATACCATCCAGACCAACTAAAGGTTGCTGGGAAACTGGCAAAAACAGAAAGCGACAGAAATAATGAACAAATAACAAAAATTATTCTAAAAATAAATTTATTCATTTTACCTAACCCATAAAAAATTGGCATCGGGATTGAGTTCTGAACTCGTTCCTGCCGATAAGCACCAACCGCCCGCCCGGTTAAGCACGAACAGGAAAGCGCCCGCCTTCAGCCCTTTCCCTAACCACCCTACGACAACTTGCAGCACACGCCTCCGCGCCACCGCCGCAGCCAAGCCATATGTCCATCCCCTCATGCTCATCCCCTTATTTCTTTAACAATTCGTAAGGTTTAAGCCTATCGCATCCTCCAGGATAAGTCAAGCCATGAATCATCTCGGCGTCACTCATTAAATAAAAAGCAACCGTGCGCCGCCTCGGCGCATATCTTGAGCGGCTAGGCCGTGAGACCGTCAAAACGCTGGCGCACGGCGGCCTCAATGCCTGCCGCGTCCAGCCCCTGCATGGCCAGCAGGCGCGCCGGGTCGCCGTGGTCGATAAAGCGGTCGGGCAGGCCCAGGTGCAGCCAGGACCGCTCGATGCGCAGGGCAGCCAGCGCCTCGGCCGCCGCGCTGCCCGCGCCGCCCAGGACGGTGCCTTCTTCCACCGTGACCAGCGCGGCGTGCTGCCCGGCCACGGCGCGCAGCAGGTCGATGTCCAGCGGCTTGGCCCAGCGCATGTTGACGACGGTGGCGTCCAGCTTTTCCGCCGCCGCCAGCGCGGGATAGAGTAGTGTGCCAAAGGCTAGGATGGCGATGCCTTTGGCGCCGCTGGCGCTGTTTGCGTCTTTGGCATCAGCGGACGCGCCCGATACGCCTGCCAGGCCGCTGCGCCAGCGCCGCACTTCGCCCATGCCGAAAGGCAGCTCGCTTAAATCGGACAAAGGCGGCACGCCCGCGCCCGCGCCGCGCGGATAGCGCACCGCCACTGGATGCGGCTGCGCGTAGGCGGTCGATAAAAGCTGACGGCATTCGCGCTCGTCGGCGGGGCAAGCCAGGCTCAGGTTGGGTATGCAGCGGATGAAGGCGATGTCGAATGCGCCCGCGTGGGTGGCGCCGTCCGCGCCAACCAGCCCGGCGCGGTCAAGCGCGAACAGTACCGGCAGGTTCTGGATTGCCACGTCGTGAATGAGCTGGTCGTAGGCGCGTTGCAGAAAGGTCGAATAGATCGCCACCACCGGCTTGAGGCCCTCGCAGGCCAGGCCCGCCGCAAAGGTGACGGCGTGCTGCTCGGCAATGCCCACGTCGTAATAGCGATCGGGAAAGCGCCGGTGAAAGTCCACCAGCCCGGAGCCTTCGCGCATCGCGGGCGTGATGGCGACCAGGCGCGGGTCGCGCCCGGCCATGTCGCACACCCATTGCCCAAAGACTTGGGTAAAGCTGGGCGGCGCGGACGCGGCGGGCGCTTGCAGCCCGGCGGCCAAGTCGAACCGGCCCGGCCCGTGATAGGCCACCGGGTCGGCCTCGGCGGGCGCGTAGCCCCGGCCTTTTTGCGTGACCACGTGCAGAAACTGCGGGCCGGCTTTGCACGCCAGCAGCGCGCGGATGTTCTCCAGCGTGGGGATGAGCGCGTCCAGATCGTGCCCGTTGATCGGGCCGATGTAGTTGAAGCCGAATTGCTCGAACACCGTGGCCGGCGCGACCATGCTCTTGGCGCCCTGCTCCAGGCGGCGCGCCAGTTCCAGCAGCGGCGGCACGGGGCCGAGCATGGTCTTGCCCACGCTCCTGACGGCGGTGTAGAACTGCCCGCTCATCAATTGCGCCAAGTGACGATTGAGCGCGCCCACCGGCGGGCTGATGGACATGTCGTTGTCGTTAAGCACGACCAGCAGCCGCGCGTCGCGCTCGACCCCGGCGTTGTTCAACCCCTCGAAGGCCATGCCCGCGGTCATCGCGCCGTCGCCGATCACGGCAATGGCGTTGCGGCTTTCGCCCTTCTGGCGCGCGGCCAGCGCCATGCCCAGCGCCGCCGAGATGCTGGTGGACGAATGCGCGGTGCCGAAGGCATCGTATTGGCTTTCGGCGCGCTGTGGAAAGCCCGACATGCCGCCCAGTTGGCGCAGCGTGGCCATGCGCTCGCGCCGCCCGGTCAGAATTTTGTGCGCGTAGGTCTGGTGGCCCACGTCCCACACCAGGCGATCGTGCGGGGTGTCGAACACGGTGTGCAGCGCCAGGGTCAGTTCCACCGTGCCCAGGCTGGAACTCAAATGCCCGCCGGTCTGCGCCACGTGGCGCAGGATGTACTGGCGCAGCTCGTCCGCCAGTTGCTGGAGTTGCGCGCGCGGCAAACGGCGCAGGTCGGCAGGACTGTCGATGGTGGAAAGGAGCGTGTCGCCAGGCATCGTTGCAAAGTCTTCAATACGCTTTCAATGCGCGCGGTTGACCACCTCGCCGGCCAGCGCGGCCAACCGGGACGTGCCGGGCAAGCCGCTGGCGGTCAGCGCGGCCAAGGCCTCCTGATACAGCTCTTGCGCCAGACGCGCGGACGCAGCCAGGCCCAGCGCCGACACATACGTAGGCTTGTCGCTGGCGGCGTCCTTGCCGGCGGTCTTGCCCAGCGCGGCGGCGTCGGCGGTAACGTCCAGAATGTCATCGACCACCTGGAACGCCAGCCCCAATGCCGCGCCGTAGCGGATCAGCGACTGCGCCGCTTCAACCGGCAGGCCCGCCATGCCGCCGGGACGGCAGGTTGCCCCCATGCACACACTGGCGCGCAGCAGCGCGCCGGTCTTGCGCGCGTGCATGGCGCGCAACTGCGGTTCGGTAAGGGGCTGACCGACGCTGGCCAAGTCAATGGCCTGCCCGCCCGCCATGCCTTGCGCGCCCGCGGCCTGCGCCAGCAAACGGCACAGCTGCGCCTGCGTAG
>JAIRQU010000212.1 GCA_031256305.1 Burkholderiaceae bacterium | reverse complement strand
ATCCAAGCAAGGCTCGCACTGGCACAGCCTGCTTTCTCATGATGGCTTCCCGAAAACGTTGGCTTGCGAGAAGGTCGCATCTTATCGTTCGATTTTTCCCGAATTCTCAGGCGAACCCTTTCTACCCGGTCAATAGCAACCCGCCAGCATCAGCGCCGTCACCACCGCGAACAGCGGCAGCAGGATAGCCCCGCTCCAGGCCATGTAGCCCAGAAAACCGGGCATGGCGATGCCCTGGTGGTTGGCGATGGCCTTGACCATCAGGTTGGGGGCGTTGCCGATATAGGTGTTGGCGCCCATGAAGACGGCCCCGGCGCTGATGGCTGCCAGCGTGGCCGGCAGGGCCGTCATCAAATGGCTGGCGTTGCCGCCCGCGGCGTTGAAAAACACCAGATAGGTCGGCGCATTGTCCAGAAACGACGACAACGCGCCCACGGCCCAAAAATACAGCGCCGGAACGGGTGCGCCATTGGCTCCCGTGATGGCGCGCAGCACCGCGCCGAATGGTCCGGCCTGGCCGGCTTGCAGCATGGCGATGGCCGGGACGATGGTCAGGAATATGCCCGCGAACAATTGCGCGACTTCCCGCATCGGCGTCCAGTTGAACCGATTGTTCTGGCGCGCCGCGCGCGGCGTGATGACCAGCGAGATCAGCGTGACGGCCAGCAGACCCGCGTCGCACACAATGTCCGGCAGACCCAGCGCTACACCCGCCACATGCAGGGTTATGCCGGACGGCCACATGCCTCTAATGAGCACCAGCGCCACCACGGCGGCAATCAGGGCGAAATTGACCGCGCCCTCGACGCGCAGGCTGTGCGTCGAGGGCGTGGGGTCGGGTTCAAAGATGCCATCCTTGCGGAAATAGTGCCGGTCCAGAAAATAAAAGATGACCAGCAGCGCCGCCATCAGCAGCGCCGTCTGGGCCAGCAGATGATGGAACGTCCAGAAAAACGCCACGCCCTGCAAAAAGCCCAGGAACAGCGGCGGATCGCCCAGCGGCGTGAGCGCGCCGCCGATGTTGCCGGCAATGAAAATGAAGAACACCACGACATGCGCGGCGCGCTTGCGGTTGTCATTGGCGCGGATCAGCGGCCGGATCAGCAGCATCGACGCGCCTGTGGTGCCCATTACACTGGCCAGCAGTCCGCCCGCCAACAACAGGCCGCAGTTGAGCGCCGGCGAGCCGTGCAGGTTGCCGCGCAAATGGATGCCGCCGGCGGCCGTATAGAGCGCCGTCAGCAGCAAAATGAACGGCGCGTATTGCGTCAGCAGTACCTCCAGCAGCGTATGCCAGGCCGCGCCGGCGCCCGCCGCCGCCGCGCAGGGCAGCAAAAAGGCCAGCGCCCACAGCGCGGCGATCTTGCCGGAATGCCGATGCCAGAACCGTGGCGCGGCAAGCGGCCACAGCGCGATGGAGAGCAGCAGACCCGCAAAAGGCAGGCCCCAGATCGGGGTAAACGTCATGCCGCTGCGTGGGCCGGTCAGAGCACGGCGGGCGGGCGGCGCGTGACCGGCTCGGCGGGCGGCGGGGGCAAGTCGAACACCTGGCGCAGGTAGGCCAAGTAGCCCTGGTCTTCCACCATCGTCTTGCCCGGCGCATCGGAAATCTTGGCGACCGGCTGACCATTGCAGGCCACCATCTTGATGACGATTTGCAGCGCCCGCGGCCCCAGGTCGTTGGTCAGATTGGTGCCCACGCCAAACGCCAATTGAATGCGGTCCTGGAAACGCTTGAACAATTCCACGCAGCGCGGCACGGTCAGGCTATCGCTGAAGATCAGCAGCTTGGTGCGCGGATCGCACCGGTTGGCCTTGTAATGCGCAATCATGCGCTCGCCCCATGCGAATGGATCGCCCGAATCGTGCCGCGCGCCATCGAACAGCTTGCAGAAATACATGTCAAAGTCGCGCAAAAAGGCGTTGATGCCATACACGTCCGACAGGGCTATTCCCAAGTCGCCGCGATATTCCTGCGCCCATTTTTCAAAGCCGAAGATCTGGCTGTCGCGCAGCCGCGGCCCCAGCGCCTGACAGGCTTGCAGGTATTCGTGCGCCATCGTGCCCATCGGACGCAGGCCCAGCTCCCTGGCAAACAGCACGCTACTGGTGCCGGTGAATTGCCCGCCCTGCTTGCCGCTGCCCAGCCGATCCTTGAGCGTTTGCAGCACTTCGCGCTGCCAGGCGCGCGAAAAGCGCCGCCGCGTGCCGTAGTCGGCAATCTTGAGGTCTTCCAGACCTGGCTCTTTCAATTGCGCGATCTTGGCCGCCAGGCGCTTGCGCCCCTCGTCCCAGGTCAGATCGGGCTGGGTGTTGCGGAAATAGACTTCGCTGACGATGGCCAGCACCGGAATTTCAAACAGGATGGTATGCAGCCACGGCCCGCGCACGCGAATGTCCAGATCGCCCTCGTCCGTGGCGTTGACGCGGATGTACTTCTGGTTGAGCTTGAACAGCTCCAGAAAATCCACGAAGTCGCTCTTGATAAAGCGCAGCGAGCGCACGTAGTCCAGCTCGTCATGGTCAAAGCGCAGCGCGCACAGGGCGCGGATTTCCTCGCGCACCTCGTCCACGTAAGGCGCCAGCCGCACGTTGGCGTCGCGGCAGCGGAACTTGTATTCGACCTGCGCGCCGGGAAACTGGTGCAGCACCGCCTGCATCATGGTGAACTTGTACAGGTCGGTGTCGAGCAGGCTTTCGATGATGGCGGGCATGGCGGAAAGTTCCTCCGAAGGATTGATGCCAACGCGCCGATGGTAGCAATCCATGCGCCGGCGGCCAGCGTTAACGCGCGTCAATCGCCGTGCGCATGGCCCACTGGGCAAAGTAAGGCGCAAAGTCATCAAGCGTGAGCAGCCCCATGCAGGTCATGGTGCCACGTACCGTCAGCGCCCCCAGCGCCAACCGCTTGGCCAGCAACAGCGCGGCCATGCAGGGGATTTCGGGGCCGCTGCCGCCGGGCGCGGTCAGCGTCCAGGTGGAAACGCCAGAGCGCCCATCGGCCCGCGCGCCGGATACGCGCACCATCATGCCGCCGTTTGGACTGCCGAAGCGATCCAGCAATTTGTCCGACACGCGGTTAAGCCAGCCGGCATGGCGCGCCAGCGATAGCGGCAGTCCGATGCGGCGCAGCGCCGCGGCGGCCCACAGCGCCGCGTGCTGGCTTTTAAGTTCTAGCGCAGCGCGAAATTCAACCGTCTTTACCCCGGCATAGCGCGACGGAAACAGCGCTAAATCGGGCACATCGCAAATGGCGGCCCAGCGCGCGCCCAGCCCATCGAAATACAGCGTTCGCATATCCTGCCAGCCGTGCGCCGTTACCCATCGGCCTTGCCGCCAGCAACGTATCGGCGTGCCCGCATAACCGAACACTGCCCGCAACGTGGCCTGGCCGCGCGGCGCTTGCTGGCCCGGTGCAATGGCAATTTGGATTTCGTCAATCGCCGCGAAATCGTGCGCCAAGCAGTCCACCACCGCCGAAGACAGTCCCGGCACGCTGCTGGCGCCGCTGACCGCGCAAATGCCTGCGGCGGCGGCCTGGATGCCGAGCGCATCGGCAAAACCAGCCACGAAGTCGCGGCCATCGGACAAGTCGATGTAATGCGCTCCGGCATCGCACGCGGCGCGCGCTACGCGGTAATCCTGTCCCTGAAAGGGGCCGGCGCAATGGATGACCAGGCCGGGCCGCAGCGCCGCCAGCCGCTGCGCGAAATCCGGTGCATCCAAATCCAGCGCCGCGCTGCACGGCCCGTCTCTAGCGCTGCGGCTGGCAGCGATGCACTCCATCAGCGGATCTTGCGCCAGCGCACGGCAGATACGCGCCCCGAAATTGCCCAGACCACCCAGTACGATGACGCGCATATCGACAATCCCCTTTTGCTTGCCTGTTTCAGCCCCACGCCAAGGACGGCTTGAGCACCATCAGGAAATAGATCGCCAGCATCGCCGCGAATGCGGGGTAGCCCAGCAGTTCCCAGCGCCGCGCATCGCGCCAATAGGCGGGCGGCAGCGGTTTGCCCGTGTTTTGGGCGTGCGCCGCCCTGCGCGCCAGCCGCATCTGCAACCCGACGACCGGCAGCCAGCACAGCCCCGCCAGAAGGTACAACGCCACGGCTGCCATGATCCACGGCGCGCGCCACGGCCAGCCAGCCAAGTGCATCAAGCCCCAACCGGTCAGCGGCTGCGCAACGACGGCGGGCGTGGTGAACCACCAGTCGGCCCGAACCACCAGCCGCGACACAGCGGCGATCACCGGCACCGAGCGCGTGCGGTTGGCAAAGAAGAAATAGAACGCCGTCCCGAATCCCGTGCCAACCAGGATCACCGACGACAGGATGTGCAGGGCCTTGAGTGTCAGATAAAGGTTCATGGCAATCGGTGACAAGGACACGGTTCGGCTTGGGTACAGGGTACATACCTGGACGCCGCGCGCGCTGTAGGCTTTGACCTCACAGCCCGAATTGAACGCGCAGCCACCCCGCCAGTTGCGGCAGATACGACAGCAGATACAGCGCCAGCCCGATCACGCCGCCAAGCAAGGTACCGTTGAGGCGAATCTTTTGCAAGTCCTTGCCGATTTTCAGCTCAATCAGGCGCGCGGTTTCTGGCGCGTCCCAGGCGCGCACCGTGCCACTGATGTGATCGACCAGCGTTTGCGCCAAACCGGGCGCCCAGGCGCGCGCCAAATCTTCGAGAAAGTTGTTGAACGCGGCGCGCAGCCCGGCGTCGGCGGCCAGCGTTTCGCCCAACCAGCGGCCCAGCGCGCGCGCCTTGGCGTGCAAGGCTGAATCGGGCCGTTCCAGATCGGCGCGCAGCCAGGCGCGCACACTGTCCCACAGCCCCAGCGCGTAGTCGTTGAACGCGCCGCCTTCGCACAGGCTGGTCTTGAGTTCCTCGCCCTTGCGCAAGAATGCGGGATCGCTTTTGAGATGAACGATGAGCTTTTGCACGATCACGTCGAACTGCTTGCGCAACTGGTGCTCATGATCTTCGCCGACTTGCCGCAGCAGGCGGCTAACGGCGCTTTCCAGCACGCGCGCGCCCTTCTCGCCGATCCAGGCCGAAGGCAGAATTTTCTCGGCCTTGGGAAATTCGCCCTTCAGACCCTCGACGATGCGCGCCGCCACGAAGGTATTGGCGCTTTCCTCGCGCAGCAACAGGCCAAGCTGTTCGAGCAACTGGTCAAGCAGTTCCTGATGCCGCCCGTCGTGCGTGAGCGTGTCCAGCAACGCGCCCGTTGATTGGGACAAATCGACCTTGCCCAGCGCCGCGCGCAAGCCGTCGC
>JAIRQU010000036.1 GCA_031256305.1 Burkholderiaceae bacterium | reverse complement strand
CGGCAGCTCGCAGTACCCAGCCGCTGCATCAGCGCCGCCGCCCAAATTTCAAGCGATTGCCTCGGCCAGCTTTTCGTCTTTGAGCCACAACCTCCCAGTCCCCGCCCTCACCCACGACTTTCAGGAGTTCGAGGTTGCATTTAAGTTCCGGCACGCATTGGCCGATCAAGACACACAAGTTGGCCAGTTTGAGCACGGCGGCTACGCAGCCTTGAAGGCCACGCGCAACGCGGCGATTCGCATGGCTTGCCTCAATCACCACAATCAACCGCAGTCAGGCCAATGCGGCCGACCCATTCGTCATTGATGAATCAGCAGCAAAATATCGGGGGTTTTACCAACAGGCTTTGAATTTGCCCCCAATCGTCGCAGTAGACTTGCAAATTTGTCGGGGATGGTTCGCGCCATGTTCCGGCAAGAACATTTGTGGACATGTCTTGAAACATTCGAGTAATGAGGGGTCGCAGTCAACCCGTTCACCACTTGTCGCTGTCCCGCCTTTCTTTTTTCCTTCCATGAACACTCCAGAACCGCAATTCCAGCACGCCACCTTGGAAGATTGGCTCAAGGCCGCCGCCAAATCCGCGCCGGGCGGCGACCCCAAGGCGTTGGACTGGATCACGCCCGAAGGCATCCGCGTCAAGCCGCTCTATACGGCGGCTGATTTACAGGGGCTGAAATACGCCGACACGCTGCCGGGCTTCGAGCCGTATCTGCGCGGTCCGCAAGCCACGATGTACGCGGCGCGCCCATGGACCATCCGCCAATACGCGGGCTTTTCCACCGCCGAGGAGTCCAACGCTTTCTACCGCAAGTCGCTGGCCGCCGGCGGACAAGGCGTGTCGGTGGCGTTCGACCTGGCCACGCACCGCGGCTATGACTCGGACCATCCGCGCGTAGCGGGCGACGTGGGCAAGGCGGGCGTGGCCATCGATTCAGTCGAGGACATGAAGATTCTGTTCGACCAGATTCCGCTGGACAAGGTCAGCGTTTCCATGACGATGAACGGCGCGGTGCTGCCCACGCTGGCCGGTTACGTCATCGCCGCCGAGGAACAGGGCGTGCCGCAGGACAAGCTATCGGGGACGATCCAGAACGACATCCTCAAAGAATTCATGGTGCGCAACACCTACATCTATCCGCCCGAACCAAGTATGCGCATCGTGGGCGACATCATCGCGTATACGGCGCGGCACATGCCCCGGTTCAACTCGATTTCGATTTCGGGCTACCACATTCAAGAGGCCGGCGCCAACCAGGCGCTGGAACTGGCCTTTACGCTGGCCGATGGCAAGGAATACGTCAAGACTGCGCTGGCCAAGGGGCTGAATGTGGACGATTTTGCCGGACGCCTGTCGTTCTTCTGGGGCATCGGCATGAACTTCTACCTGGAAGTGGCCAAGATGCGCGCCGCGCGCCTGCTGTGGTGCCGCATCATGAAAGGCTTTGGCGCCCAAAAGCCCAAAAGCCTGATGCTGCGCACGCATTGCCAGACCTCCGGCTGGAGCCTGACCGAGCAGGACCCGTACAACAACATCGTGCGCACCGCCATCGAGGCGATGGCCGCCGTCTTCGGCGGCACGCAATCGCTGCATACCAACAGCTTCGACGAAGCGATTGCGCTGCCCACCGAATTCAGCGCCCGCATTGCGCGCAACACACAGATCATCATCCAGGAAGAAACCCACATCACCAACGTGATCGACCCCTGGGCCGGCAGTTATATGATGGAAAAGCTCACGCAGAACATGATGGACGCCGCCTGGGCCATCATCGAAGAAGTCGAAGCGATGGGCGGCATGACCCAGGCGGTCGATTCGGGCTGGGCCAAGCTCAAGATTGAAGCGGCCGCCGCCGAAAAGCAGGCGCGCATCGATTCGGGCAACGATGTCATTGTCGGCGTCAACAAATACAAGCTCGCCCATGAAAGCGCGATCGACAACATTCTGGAAGTAGACAACGTAAAAGTGCGCAAACAGCAGATCGCGCGCCTGAAGGCCGTGCGCGCCGCGCGCGATGGCGCCAAGGTGCAGGCCGCGCTGGATGCGCTGACCGGCGCGGCGCGATCGGGCCAGGACAATCTGCTGGACTTGAGCATTCAGGCAATGCGTCTGCGCGCGACCGTGGGCGAAGTCTCCGACGCGCTGGAGAAGGTCTTTGGCCGCCACCGCGCCGACACGCAAAAGGTGACCGGGGTGTACGCAGCAGCCTATGAAGGCGCGGACGCCGCAAGTTGGGACCGGCTCAAGGCTGAAATCGACGAATTCGCCAAAACCCAAGGCCGCCGTCCGCGCGTGATGGTCGCCAAGCTCGGCCAGGACGGGCACGACCGCGGAGCCAAAGTGGTGGCCACCGCGCTGGCCGATCTGGGGTTTGACATCGACATCGGCCCGCTGTTCCAGACGCCCGCCGAATGCGCGCGCCAGGCCATCGAGAACGATGTGCACGCAATCGGCGTCTCCACCCTGGCGGCGGGGCACAAGACGCTGGTGCCAGCCATCATCGACGAATTAAAGAAGCAAGGCGCAAACGACATCGTGGTTTTCGTCGGCGGCGTGGTGCCGCGGCAGGACTACGACTTTCTGTACCAGGCTGGCGTCAAGGGCATCTACGGCCCCGGCACGCCGATCCCGGTCTGCGCGAAGGATGTGCTGGAGCAGATCAAAACCAGCTTGGCGGCTTGAGACTGTTGTCATGAATAATCTGATGCGCCGGGGACGGAGTGCTTGGAATTGAATGAACCGCGCCAGAAGAGCGATTCGCGGCGCGAAGATGCCGCGTGGCTCATTGCTGGCGTGCGTGCTGGCAACCGCCGCGCCCTCGCCAAGGCCATCACCCTGCTCGAATCCACGCGCGCCGACCATCGCGCCCAAGCCGACGCCTTGCTCACCGCGCTGCTGCCGCATACGGGCCAATCGCTGCGTCTGGGCATTTCGGGCGTGCCGGGCGTGGGTAAATCCACCTTCATTGAGGCGCTGGGCCTGTACCTGATTGCGCAGGGCCGCCGCGTGGCGGTACTGAGCGTTGATCCGTCATCGAGCATTTCAGGCGGTTCGATTCTGGGCGATAAAACACGCATGGAGCGGCTGGCGGCCAGCGAGCGCGCCTACATCCGCCCTAGCCCCAGCGGCGGCACGCTTGGCGGCGTGGCCGCCAAAACGCGCGAGGCCATGCTGGTGTGCGAGGCGGCGGGCTATGACGTGGTCATCGTCGAGACTGTCGGCGTGGGCCAGTCCGAAACCGCCGTCGCGGGCATGACCGACATGTTCGTGCTGTTGCAACTGCCCAACGCGGGCGACGATTTGCAAGCCATCAAGCGGGGCGTGATGGAACTGGCCGATCTGGTCGTTATCAACAAAGCCGACCTTGATGAGGCCGCCGCCACGCGCGCGCGCGCGCAGATCACTTTGGCGCTGCGCCTGCTGGGCCAGCAAGGCCATCCCGGCCGCGCCCGCACCGTGCGCGATGTCCAGGGCGTCGATCAACCCCGATGGCAACCCCAAGTGCTGCAACTGAGCGCGCTGGCGGCCACAGGTATTGACGCCTTCTGGTCCGCCGT
>JAIRQU010000277.1 GCA_031256305.1 Burkholderiaceae bacterium | reverse complement strand
CAGCAGGCGCAAACACGGCGGCAGCGCGGGGTCATAGCCCAGCTCGGTCGGACACATGGTGGTGCGCCCGGCGCTGGCGTGCATGATGCGGCGTCCATAACCGGCAAAAAACACCGCGTTAATCAGCTCGGATTTGCCGCGCGAAAACTCCGCGACAAAGGCCACCATTACCTTGTCGGATTTGATCCGCGTCAGCAAACGGGTGCCCCGTTCCTGCGCGCCTGCATCGGCCAGCCCGCGCTCGGTCAACCAGTCGACAAACCCTTGCAAGCGCGCAGCCATATCTCGCCGCCACGTATCATGCCGGCTCAGTTGCGCGCCAAAATCAGCGGCCGGCCTGGTATCGTCGGCGGATTCATCCACTGCCATATCCGTGACCAGTCAATATCCAAATGTGGAGCATGTTACACCGGGGCTTGCATCCGTGCGGCCATCATTGACGGACCGGGCTGGTCAGCGGCGCTGACACCGGGCGCAAAAATACGTCGAGCGCTGCCCCTGGCGCATCAGGCGTATCGGCGCGCCGCACCGGCGGCAGGGCTGTCCCGCGCGGCCATAGACCGCCGCGTCAAGCTGGAAGTGCCCCGCCTGCCCGTCGGCGCTGGCAAAGTCGCGCAGCGTGCTGCCGCCGCGCTCGATAGCGCGCGCCAGCACCGCGCGGATGGCCGCATGCAGCCGGTCGGCGCGCGAGCGCGACAAGCGGCAGGCGGGCGTGTCAGGCCGGATCCCCGCCTCGAACAACGCCTCGCAGGCATAGATATTGCCCGCGCCCGCCACCACGCCGCCCGCCAGCAACACCTGTTTGATCGGGCCGGAACGGCGGCGCAGCGCCTGGTAAAAACGCGCCGGGTCGAACTCGTCGGACAGCGGCTCCACACCCAGCCTGGCCAACAGCTTGCGCGCCGGGTCATCGTCCAGGCTCGGCGACCACACCACGGCGCCAAAGCGGCGCGGGTCGTGCAAACGCAACAGACCCTGATCGGTATGCAGATCGAAATGGTCGTGCGGCCCCGGCGGCGGCAGGGCATCGGCAAAAAGCAACCGCCCGGACATGCCCAGGTGGATCAGCAGCACGCCCGCATCCGCCGCCGTCTCCGCGTTGCTCAACCGCAAAATCAGATACTTGCCGCGCCGGTCCACGGCTTTGACGCGCCGTCCAACCAGCGCGTCCGGCGCTATGCCCAGCGGCCAGCGCAGCGGCGCGCCCAGACGAGCGGCGGTAATGCGCGCGCCGCTGATACGCTGCGCAAAGCTGCGGCGCGTAATCTCCACCTCAGGCAATTCCGGCATACGCGGATTATCATGGCCCGATGCGCACCCTGACTGTCCTCCTCGCCCTTGTCGCCAGCGCCGCCGCGCTGGCGCAAACGCCGGCTCCATCCGCCATTGCGGCCTCAACGGCCCTGCCGGCATCCGCCGCGTCCGCGCCAACCACGCCTGCGTCCGCCGAGCCGCCTGCATCAGCCGCGCCAGCCGCGTCCGGCGCGCAACCGGCGGCATCGCAGCCCAACCCGGCTGCCAGCAGCGTCAGCCGGGCCGCGCCAAAGCCCAAGACCAAGGCGCCGCCGCAATCGGCGTTGACCGCGCCGCTGATGTATCAGTTGCTGTTGGGCGAGATGACTTTCCGTGAAGATGCGCCCGACTCGGTGCAATCGGGCTTTCAGATCATGCTGGACGCGGCTCAACGCACCGGCGACGCACAACTGTTCAAGCGCGCCACCGAGATGGCCTTGCAATCGCGCTCCGGCCCCAATACGCTTCAGGCCGTGCGCGCCTGGCACGCGGCTTTGCCCCAATCGTCGGATGCCAACCGCTATGAGTTGCAGGTGCTGATCGCGCTGGATCGCATTCAGGACAGCGCCACGCCGCTGCGCCGTACGCTGGAGACGCTGCCGCCCGCCCTGCGCGAAGGTTTCATCGCCACGCTGCCCTTAATCTACCGGAACGCCACCGATAAAGCGCTAGCCCAGCGCACGGTCGAGCTGGCGCTGGCGGACGCGCTCAAATCTCCCCGGCTGGCGCCCGTTGCGTGGGCCAGCATTGGCCGGATGCGCCTGCAAGCTGGCGACGCCGACGGTGCCTTGAGCGCCGCCACGCTGGGCGCGGGCAGCAACGCGCAAACGGGCGCGCCTTCTCAATGGCCTGCCCTGCTGGCGCTGCAACTGATGTCCGACGCGAGCACGCCGCAAACCAAAGCATCGGCTGAAGCTCTGCTCAAGCATTACCTGCAAGCGCCCGCCGCCAAGCCTAGCGTGCAATTGGGTTATGCCCGCGCGCTGATTGATGCGAACCGCCTGCGCGAAGCGCAAACACAGCTCGAACAACTGACGCGCCGCCGCCCCGACTACGCCGACGGCTGGCTGGCGCTGGGTTCGGTATACGCCAGTCTGGAGCAAACCAGCCAGGCGCAAACCGCGCTGGAATGCTATCTGAACGTCGCCGCCCGCCAAACCGACCAGCAACAAGCCAGCGCCGATCAGCAAAATCCCGTCGATCCCCTGGTTGCGCGGCAGCACCTGGCCGACATGGATACGGCGCGCCTGCTGCTAGCGCAACTGGCGCAACAGCGCGGCGATTTCGGGATCGGGTTGTTGCTTGAGCGCGCCTTCCAGAATGCGCCGCGCTTGAGGCAGGTTGCCCAGGCGGTAGTTCACCCAGCCCAGACTGTCTTGGATGAAGGCATCATTGGGCGTCAGTTCAATGGCTTTTTCGATGAGTTGCTTGGCTTCTTGCAGGCGTATGTTGCGGTCGGCCAGGTCGTAGCCCAGCGCGTTGTAGGCGGCGGCCGATTGCGGGTCGAGCGCGATCAATTGGCGCAGCAGGCGTTCCTCGTCATCCACCAGATCGGCTTTGGAAGCGGCCATCGCCGCGTCGTAGATCAGACTCTTGTCGTTCGGGTTGTTCTGGAGCGCGTCCTTGAGCAGCTTGTAGGCGTCGGCGGGGCGTTGATGGTCGCGCAGCAATTGCGCCTCGGCGCGCAGCTTGAGCATCGCGCCGTCTGGCCCGCGTTCGGGCGCGGCGCGGATGAGCGCGCGCCCTTGCTCAAGTTGCCCTTGGTCGGCCAGCAGCGTTG
>JAIRQU010000276.1 GCA_031256305.1 Burkholderiaceae bacterium | reverse complement strand
CGGGCGCAATGCAGCGCGGGTTGGCGTGCAGCACGTCGCGCGCGGTAAGCGCGCGCAGATCGCGCCCGGTTTCCACCAACCGGCGCAAATCGCCATCGGTGAAGATGCCCAGCACGCAGCCCGCCGCATCGACCACCGCCGACGCCCCCAGCCCCTTGTGCGTCATCTCGCGCATCAGATCGCTGAAACTGGCCGACGGCGGCACGCGCGGCACCGCGTCGCCCAGGCGCATGACGTCCGCCACGTGCGTGAGCAGCCGCCGTCCCAGCGCCCCGCCGGGGTGCGAGCGGGCGAAATCCTCGGCCTTGAAGCCGCGCGCGTCCAGCAGCGCCAGCGCCAGCGCGTCGCCCAGCGCCAGTTGCGCCACCGTACTGGCCGTGGGCGCCAGGCCCAGCGGGCAGGCTTCCCGTTCCACGCTGCTGTCCAGCGCCACGTCGGCCTGGCGCGCCAGCGTGGAACCGGCGTTGCCGGTCATCGCCACCAGCGGCGCGCCCAGGCGCTTGACCAGCGGCAGCAGCACGGTGATCTCCGCGCTCTCGCCGCTGTTGGAGATGGCCAGCAGCGCGTCCTGCGCGGTAATCATGCCCAAGTCGCCGTGGCTGGCCTCGGCCGGATGCACGAACAGGGCGGGCGTTCCCGTGGAGGCCAGCGTGGCGGCCACCTTGCGTCCGATGTGGCCGCTTTTGCCCATGCCCATCACCACCACCCGGCCAGTTACGGTCAGCAGCAATTGCACCGCGCGCGCAAAGGCATCGGTCAAATGGCCGCGCACGCCCTGCAACGCCTGGGCCTCGATGTCCAGGGTCTGCCGCGCCAGTTGCAGCGCACGCTCGGTGTCGAATGTCATGGGCGGAAATTCTAGGGCCTGCGCGCACCGTCTCTTCTGACGAAAAGGGGGATTCCCGCGCACAGATCAAACAGAAAGCGCGCCACGCCCGATGAAACAGCGCGCGCTCATTCTGGCAAAGGCACAATCGGCCACGCTACCGACTTCCACGCCCAAGCGCCATGAGCAACCCGCCCGCCAGCGTTACCGACTATCTGCGCCAGCACATCCGCACCGTGCCCGACTGGCCCACGCCGGGCGTGCAATTCCGCGACATCACGCCGCTGCTGCAAGACCCGCGCGCGTTCCGCGCACTGATGGAAACTTTCACAAGCCGCTACCGCAATCCGCCCCTGCGTCCGGACGTGGTGGCCGGGCTGGACGCGCGCGGCTTTCTTATCGGCGCGGTACTGGCCTACGAACTGGGGCTGGGCTTCGCGCCCATCCGCAAGAAGGGCAAACTGCCGCCCGTCACCGTGACCGAAACCTACGAGCTGGAATACGGCAGCGCCGCCGTCGAGCTGCACGTGGATGCCGTGCAGCCGGGCCAGCGCGCGCTGATCGTCGATGACCTGATCGCCACCGGCGGCACCATGCTGGCGGGCTGGCGCTTGCTGGAGCGGCTTGGCGCCCGCGTCATCGAAGGCGCCGCCGTCATCGACCTGCCCAGCCTGGGCGGTTCGGCCCGTCTGCGCCAGTCGGGCCTGCCGCTGTTCACGCTGGTCAGTTATGCGGGACACTGAAAAACGCTTTTCCTTCACCTCCGTACCCTCGCCATGAAACTCGAAACCCTCGCCATTCACGCCGGCTACAGTCCCGACCCCACCACCAAGGCCGTGGCGGTGCCGATCTACCAGACCACCTCCTACGCCTTCGACAACACCCAGCACGGCGCCGACCTGTTCGACCTGAAGGTGCCGGGCAACATCTACACGCGCATCATGAACCCGACCAATGCGGCGCTGGAAGCGCGCGTGGCCGCGCTCGAAGGTGGCGTGGGCGCGCTGGCGGTGGCATCGGGCATGGCCGCCATTACCTATGCCATTCAAACCATCGCGCGCGCGGGCGGCAACATCGTCTCGGTCAGCACGCTCTACGGCGGCACCTACAACCTGTTCGCGCACACGCTGCCCGCGCAGGGCATTCAGACGCGCTTTGCGCCGCACAACGACATCGCCCGGCTGGAAGCGCTGATTGACGCGGACACCCGAGCGGTGTACTGCGAATCCATCGGCAACCCGGCGGGCAATATCGTCGATTTGCAAGCGTTGGCGCAGGCCGCGCACCGCCATGGCGTGCCGCTGATCGTGGACAACACGGTGGCCTCGCCCGCGCTGTGCCGCCCCTTCGAGCACGGCGCCGACATCGTGGTGCATTCACTGACCAAGTACATGGGCGGGCACGGCACCACCATCGCGGGCGCGGTAGTCGATTCGGGCCAGTTTCCCTGGGCGCAGTACCCGGAGCGTTACCCCATGCTCACGCAGCCCGATCCGTCCTACCACGGCGTCAATTACAGCCAGACGTTCGGCGCGGCGGCCTTTATCGCGCGCTGCCGCGTCGGGCCGCTGCGCAACACCGGCGCGGCGCTGGCGCCATTGAGCGCCTTTCTGATCCTGCAAGGCATCGAAACGCTGCCGCTGCGCATGGAGCGCCACTGCGCCAACGCGCTCAAAGTGGCCGAGTTTCTAAAAGTCCACCCGCAAGTCGCGTGGGTCAAATACGCCGGTCTGCCCGACAACCCGGAACACGCGCTGGCCCAAAAATACATGGGCGGCCTGCCCGCCAGCATTCTTTCATTCGGCATCCACGGCGGGCGCGAGGCAGGCGCGCGCTTTATCGACGCCTTGCAACTCATCACGCGGCTGGTCAACATCGGCGATGCCAAATCGCTGGCCTGCCACCCGGCCACCACCACGCATCGCCAACTTAACGCGCATGAACTGGCCGCCGCGGGGGTGAGCGAAGACATGGTGCGCCTGTCCATCGGGCTGGAGCACATCGACGACCTGCTGGTCGATCTGGATCAAGCGCTCAAGGCCAGCCGGTAAACCGCGCTGGGCGTGAGAACGCCCGTCTAAAAAGTCCAGCTTGAAACGCTCATTTCAAACGTCCAATTGCCGCGCCGTTATGGCTAAACGCGCGCCGGTCAGCGGGCTTTGCTAGGGCCGATAGCTGAAATCCACCCGCCTGTTCTTGGCGTATGCCGATTCATCCTTGGCAGGATTGGCGGGACTCAAATCGCCAAAACTCACCGTCGAAATTTGACTGGCGGACACACCGTAGCCTTCCAGCGCGCGTCTTACGGCATCGGCTCTTCGCGTGCCCAACGACAAGTTGCGCCCGCTGGCGCCTCTTTCATCGGCATTGCCTTGCAACGTAACGCGCACATCGGGATGCGCGCGAAGATAGTCCGCCTGGGTCTGTATCACACTCTGATACTCTGGTTTAATGATGGCGCTGTTGACATCAAAATAAATGCTGTCAACAACCCTGCTGGCCGGAGCAGGCCGTTGTACCACGGGCGCGGGAGGCGGGTTTGCCACCTGGGGCTGCGCGTACTGCGCTGGATAGGCTTGATAACGGCCAGGGGGGTACGCATAGATTGGCGTGCCATAGGGTACGTAGCCATAGGGAGTCGCCACGTAACAGCCCGATAGCGTCAGCGTCACCGCGCTCAACGCGCCATAGCAAAAAATCTTAAAGTTCATACGCATATCAATACCTCGTCAAGGAAATTCAAGAAATCCAACTAGCTATTCTTAACGCGGCGTCCCGCGCCATCGTTTACGACCGCTATGATGTTTTTTATCATCCCGATGGACGGCGCTTGCGTCCAGGTCAAGTTCAGATCAACTGAAACAAACAATGCCATGACATTACGTTTTGTTTAGGAAACATCTTAATATGTCCTCAAAGTTTCCAATAAATTCGAGTTCCGCCTTGTTAGCTATCCTAAAAATAGCACATCATTCAGGATTAGCCGGCCCGTCATGGAACTTCTAATCATTTCACTGGCATCCTTGCTGGCCGGCTGCGTGGACTCAATCGTGGGCGGCGGCGGGCTGATTCTGGTGCCGGCGCTGTTCGCGGTTTACCCCCAGGCGGCGCCCGCGACGTTGTTCGGCACCAACAAAAGCGCATCTATCTGGGGCACTGCTTTTGCTACCGTGCAGTATGGACGCCGGGTCAAGCTGCGCTGGCGCGTGCTACTTCCAGCAGCTTGTACCGCACTGGTTGGCGCTTTCATGGGCGCATGGCTGGTTACGCGCATTGAACCCGGCTTCTTGCGCCGTGCGCTGCCCTTCATCCTGCTAGCTGTATTGCTATACACACTCGCAAAAAAAGACTTGGGCCGCATCCATGCTCCGCGCTACACGCCAAACCGGGAAATCGCCATCGCCTGCGCCATCGCCTTGATCATGGGCTGGTACGACGGGTTCTTTGGCCCTGGCACAGGGAGTTTTTTCATCTTTCTGTTCGTGCGCCTGCTGGGCTACGACTTCCTCAACGCCTCGGCCAGCGCCAAGTTGCTCAACGTATCAACCAATCTGGCCGCACTGGCGTTGTTCGCCGTCAAAGGTCATGTTTGGTGGCACATTGGGCTGACGATGGCTATTGCCAACATTGCTGGCAGTCTGATCGGCACCCGGCTAGCGCTCAAGCACGGCGCGGTTTTCGTGCGCGGCGCATTCATTATAGTAGTGCTAACACTGATCTTCAAGACCAGCTACGACGCCTTCAGCCATTGAAATTCAACGAACCATTTCAAGATTCATGGCCCGGTTGTGGATCAAGCGGGGACAAGTTTTGATTTATCCACAGATCACATCCGCCTCTTCTGATTGTCCCCATTTCATGACGCCAAACCGGGTATTTCATCCACAATTCATAATACTGATAACTATATGTTTTTTAACATCTTTTATAGGTTATTCCCAAAACAGACAAACAACTATTACCTAATCTTAATTTATTAAAAATAAATTAGAACTTATCTCTCAAGTCGGAAACATTACCGCTATCACTCTGGCGCTTCGCAGTGCGGCAAAACGCTGCTAAGATCAAGGTATTTCCTTGGAACTGTTTTTTTTTTTTTTTTCGCTTTGGCAGGCCGCAGTCCCGTCACGTTCGAGATCAAAAGTACGAACTTGCCGTTGTTGACGTTGCGCTTGAAGTCGGCGAACCTAGATACGCTGGCAACGGAGCTTCAGACCCATTACGGCGAGATGCCGGGTTTTTTTGAAGATGATCTGCTGGTTATAGATCTGGGAACTTTGCCTAACGATACGGCGGCGCTGGACTTTGAGAGGCTTGATGCCTTGTTAAAGGGTTGCCATCTGCGGCCCGTGGCCGTGGCGGGCGGTTCGCCGGAATTGATGGCGGCGGCATTGACGGTGGGATTGTTCGCAGCGCCGGATTGGAACCAGACGCAATCGCAACCGCTTTCATCGACGCCGGCCCAGCCACAACGGGAAATTCAACAAGTCGATCTGCCCGCATCTGGCGCGTTGGTCATCGACAAGCCTTTGCGCTCAGGCCAGCAGGTCTATGCGCGCGGGCGTGATCTGGTGTTGTTGGCAGCGTGCAATCCGGGCGCGGAAGCCATTGCCGATGGGCACATTCATGTTTATGCGCCTTTGCGCGGCCGCGCCATCGCGGGCGCGCGCGGCTGGAGCCAAGCCTGTATTTTTACGCTGAACATGCAGCCTGAACTGGTTTCCATAGCGGGTGTCTATTTGACCAGTGAACAGGGCTTGACCCCGGAGATTCAGGGACATGCCGCGAGGGTCCATCTGGATACAACCGAGGCAGGCGACAAGCTCATCTTTCAGCCGCTGGTTTGACCGATACTTGCATCTTGATTTAATCCTGTTGGTAACCAAGGCAACCCATGACAAAAATCGTAGTCATAACTTCTGGCAAAGGCGGCGTGGGCAAGACCACCACCAGCGCTGCTTTTGCGTCCGGACTGGCGCTCAAGGGGCATAAAACGGCGGTCATCGACTTTGATGTGGGATTGCGCAACCTAGATCTCATCATGGGTTGCGAACGCCGGGTGGTGTACGACTTCATCAATGTGATTCAGGGCGAGGCAACCTTGAACCAGGCGCTCATCAAGGACAAGCAGTGCGAGAATTTGTCGATTCTGGCGGCCAGTCAAACGCGGGACAAGGAGGCGCTGACGCAAGAAGGCGTGGGCAAAGTTCTGAAAGATTTGGCCGACATGGAGTTTGAATACATCGTTTGCGATTCACCCGCGGGCATTGAAACGGGCGCGCTGATGGCCATGCACTTTGCCGACGAGGCCCTGGTGGTAACCAATCCCGAAGTCTCCAGCGTGCGTGATTCCGACCGCATTTTGGGCATTCTGAGCAGCAAGACCCGGCGCGCCATCGAAGGCAAGGAACCCGTCAAGGAACATCTGCTCATTACCCGCTACAGCCCCAACCGCGTGGCTGGCGGGCACATGTTGAGCCTGGAAGACATTCAGGACATTTTGCGCATTCCGCTCATCGGCGTCATTCCAGAAAGCGAGGCCATTCTGCAAGGCTCCAATCAGGGGCTGCCCGCGGTTTATCTGAAAGGAACGGATGTGGCCGGTGCCTACACCGACGTGGTGGAACGGTTTCTGGGCAACGCGGATTTGCCGCTGCGTTTTACGGCGGCGGAAAAACCGGGCTTCTTCAAGCGCCTGCTCGGAGGGCGATAAGCCATGGCGTTCTCCTCGCTCCTGTCTGCCTTTTTGGGCGAAAAGAAAAAGACAGCGGCCGTTGCCAAGGAGCGGCTGCAGATCATTCTGGCGCACGAGCGCGTGGGCCGCAACGCCGGCGAGCGCGATTACCTGCCCGACCTGCAACGCGACCTGATTGCGGTTATCGGCAAATACATCAAAATTGATCCCAAGGACATCATGGTCAACCTGCAACGGCAGGAAGACTTGGATGTCCTGGAAGTCAAGATCGAACTGCCCGAAAAAACCGAACAGTCCGCGCCAGCCAAAGCCTGAGCGCGTTCAAGCCGCATGACAGCCCAATCCTCCGCGCTTGATCGTTTTCTGCCGGCTGCGCCGCGACCCGGCCAGATGAACATGCGCCAAACCATCACGCTGGTGGCGCTGCTGGTGTTGATCATTCTGGCCTGCGGCGGCTATTTCTGGTTCACGGGCAACGTGGCGCGGCGCGAAACCCTGGCCGCTGACGGCAAAGAGCCTGGGGCCAGCGAACTTGCGGCCGCCGCCATGCCGCCGATTCAGGCGGACACGCCTGCTATGCCTGCCGCGCGATTGGGCAATACACCCAGTCCAGCCCCTGCCGCAACCGCCGACGGAGCGCTGGGCGATATCAACGATCCTAATCAGCGCCGTTCCGTATGCGGTTATCTGGCGGCGCAATCGGATCGATTGAACTATGAGTTCAAACAGCCTCTGCCTCCGCCTGTCATTGACCACATCGCCACGGAAGTCGAGCAGGCGCGCGCCCAGGCCAGCCGTTACAGTTGCGTGTCTGGCGCTACGCAAAATTCTCCGTCCGCCCATCGGCGCGCTCCGGCATTGGCTGGCTAGTGGCGCGGATTGGTTTGGTCAGCCGTGGCGCGCCAGGCACGAAAATCGCGTGATTTGCTCTTGAATCGGCACCGAATGACACAGTTGCAGTAAAATTAAAAATTTAACGAAATTCAACCGCTTGCCTCTGGCAAGCCAAGCGGCTATTTGTTTTGCAAAGGAACTGTGTTTGTGGCCAAGGAAGAACTGATTGAAATGCAAGGCGTGGTCAACGAGGTATTGCCCGACACGCGCTTTCGTGTGACGCTGGACAATGGGCATGAATTGGTGGCGTATTCGGCTGGCAAGATGCGCAAGAACCACATCCGCATTCTGGCGGGCGACCGGGTATCGCTGGAACTCTCGCCCTATGACCTGAGCAAGGGCCGCATCAATTTCCGCCACCTGGCCAGCCGCGGCCCGGCCCCGGCCACCATCAATCACGGCTCGCGCCGCCGGTAAGCCTTTTTCAGGCGTCAACCATGACGCGCCGCGCGGCGTTGGCGCACCGCTTGCGCCAAGCCGTCAAGCACCGGCACGGTCTGCACAAAGCCGATGCAGGCGTCGGTGACGGATACCCCGCGCTTCAAGGGTTGGCCTGGCGCGATGTCCTGCCGGCCTTCTTCCAGATTGCTTTCGATCATCACGCCGATGATGCGCGATTCACCGGCTGCGATTTGCGCGCCAATTTCGGCGGCCACCGCAATTTGCCGTGCGTGCTGCTTGCTGGAATTGGCGTGCGAGCAGTCGATCATCACCTGTTCGCGCAGGCCCGCAGCCTTGAGCAGCGCGCACGCCGCCTGAACGTCTGCCGGGCCGTAGTTGGGCGCCTTGCCGCCG
>JAIRQU010000241.1 GCA_031256305.1 Burkholderiaceae bacterium | reverse complement strand
AGGCGGCATGAGCCGCCGCAAGCGCAGCCGCCGCGACAAGCGCGATCCGTGGCCGCAGCCGGGGGATGAACGATGACGGATGTACTTCTTATCCCGGCTAAAGAGGCCGCGCGGATATTGTCCATGGGGCGTTCAACGTTCCTGGCCAACGTGGCTGCCGGGCGCTTGCCCAAGCCGGTGCACATAGGCTCTGCTAGCCGATGGCGCGTATCGGACTTGCGGGCGCACTTTGACTGTCCAGCCAATCCGCCCACCACTGCATCAACTCCCGTCGTTGAGTAAGGTACTGGGCGCGGTTGTAGGCCGCGCGCACCGCGTCCGTTTCCTTATGCGCCAACTGCCGCTCAATGACATCCTGCGCAAACCCGGATTGTTCGTTGAGAACAGTTGACGCCAGCGCCCTAAAGCCGTGCGCCGTCATGCGCCCCCGGTAACCGAGCCGGTACAGCGCGAACAGGAACGTGTTTTCGCTTACCGGATGGCCGGGCCTTTGCAGCGAATTAAACACCAGCGCCGCATCGCCGGTTATCTGGCGCAGTTCACTGAGAATGGCGCGCGCCTGCCGTGACAGCGGCACCACATGGGGCAGGCGCAATTTCATGCGCTCGGCAGGCACCACCCATAACGCGCCGCCTTCCTTGAGTTCATCCCAGCGCATCCCGCGCAACTCACCGGCGCGCACAAATGTCAAAGCCAACAGCCGCAGCCCAAGGCGCGTGATCGGCTCGCCATAAGTGTCTATGGCTTGCAGCAGCGCCCCAGCTTCATTGGGCGGCAAGCTTGCCATCGGACGCTTGATGGCGCGCGGTATCAGCACGCGCGTCAGACCAGCCGCGCCATGGTGCTCAATCAAACCGGCATCTTGTGCAAAATTGAGTACCGCCGTAATGCGCCCGGCCACCCGGTGCGCAGTCTCCACGCGCCCGCCCGTCTGCGCTGCACGCACCGCCTCAACCAACTGCGCGCGCCCAATCGAATCAATCGGCAACTTGCCAATGATCGGAAACGCAAAACGCTCCAACGTTGCCTTGACCTGGTCTTGGTGCTTGTGATTGGACAGCGATGGCAGTTTGACGCGCAGCCACTGTGCGGCCACGGACTCGAATGTTGGAGAAGGTGCTCTATTTTTTGTAGCATTGTCACGCGCGTCAGCATGTGCCCTGCGTGCCTGTGCCAGCGAAACATCGGGCCAGCGTCCGTATGTGCGCGTGGCTTGTTTGCCAGCGGCCGTGTAGTTGGCCCGCCAACTCTTGGTGCCCGTTGGTGCAACAAACAGGTAAAGCCCGCCCCCATCGGCCAGCTTGTATGCCTGGTCGCGCGGTTTTGCGCTCTCTACCGTCCGAACCGTCAAAGTCATGGTATCACCCCATCAATACCACGCCACGATACCATGTTTACGGTTGGATCGGGACGTTTCGAGCTGGACGATTTTGCGTCAATTTTGGACAATAACCCAATGAAAAAGCCCGATTCGTGCGGGTTTTTTGGATCAATTCCGCATTATCTGGATTGATCCTTGGCGGAGAGAGAGGGATTCGAACCCTCGTCAGGGGAGAACCCCTGAACCGGATTTCGAGTCCGGCGCATTCGACCACTCTGCCATCTCTCCGCGGGTGGTAAGGCGCGCGATTCTAGCAGGGGCGCAGCGCGGACAGGCCGTCCATAAAGGGGCGCAGCGCGGCGGGGATGGCGATGGAACCATCGGCTTGCTGATGGTTTTCCAGCACGGCGACCAGCGCGCGGCCTACGGCCAGGCCCGATCCGTTCAAGGTATGTACCAGTTCGTTTTTGCCTTGGGCGTTTTTGAAGCGCGTTTGCATGCGCCGCGCCTGGAACGCCTCTCAGTTGCTGACCGAGGAGATTTCGCGGTAGGTGTTTTGCGCGGGCAGCCACACTTCCAGGTCGTAGGTTTTGGCCGAGCCAAAGCCCATGTCGCCGCTGGACAGCAGCATGACGCGGTATGACAGCTCCAGTTTTTGTAGCACATGTTCGGCGTGGCGCACCATTTCGGCCAGCGCTTCATAGCTGCGGCCAGGGCGGGTGATTTGCACCATTTCCACTTTGTCGAACTGGTGCTGGCGGATCATGCCGCGCGTGTCGCGCCCGGCACTGCCCGCTTCGGAACGAAAGCAGGGACTGTGCGCAGTTAGCCGCAAGGGCAGATCGCTTTCGGTGAGGATTTCGCCTGCGACGGCATTGGTGAGCGGCACTTCCGCCGTCGGAATCAGATACATCGGCTCGCCTTCGCCTTCCTGTCCGCCTTTTTTGGCGGCGAACAGATCGGCCTCGAATTTGGGCAACTGGCCGGTACCGCGCAACGCGCTCGCGCCGACGATATAGGGCGTGTAGCACTCGGTGTAGCCATGCTCGCGGGTTTGCATGTCCAGCATGAATTGCGCCAGCGCCCGGTGTAGCCGGGCGGCCGGCCCGCGCATGAAGGTAAAGCGCGCGCCCGATAGTTTTGCGCCGGTTTCAAAGTCCAGCCCCAGCGGCGCGCCCAGATCAACGTGGTCGCGCACCGGAAAATCAAACGCGCGCGGCCCCTGGCCATCGGGACTCCAACGGCGCACCTCGACGTTGGCCGATTCATCCGGGCCAACGGGCACGCTCTCGTGCGGCAGGTTGGGCACTGCCAGCAGCAGCGTCTGCAATTGGGCTTGCAGCGCATCCAGGCGGGCGGCGCAGGCGTCCAATTCGTCCTTGAGGGCGGCCACTTGCGCCATGGCGTCGTCGGCGCTTTCGCCCTTGGCCTTGCGCTGGCCGATCAGCTTGCTGGCGGTATTGCGCTGGGCCTGCAATTGCTCGGTGCGCGTTTGCACGGTTTTGCGTTCGCGCTCCAGCGCCTGGAACGCCTCTACGTCCAGAAACGGCTGGGGCGATTTGCGGGTTTGCAGGCGCGCGAGCACGCCTTCCAGGTCTTTGCGCAGCAGCAAGGGATCAAGCATGGCGCGGATTGTAGGCAA
>JAIRQU010000236.1 GCA_031256305.1 Burkholderiaceae bacterium | reverse complement strand
AAAATCCAAGGAGCGGCAGCCATGACTTCCAGCAGCGACCCACTGGCTTTTACCCGGCTGATGCCCGGCGTTGACTTGATGCGGCAGTTCGCGGGGGCGGACGCGGACAAAACCGCGCTGCCCAGCTTGGCCGGCTGGGTGGCGCCCACCCTCGACATGGCGCAATTGGATAAGCGCATCGCAGATCTGAAGGCCGTGCAGTTCTGGCTTGAGCAGAACCTGCACATCTTGCGCGCCGCCGCGCAGGCGCTGGAAGTGCAGAAAATGACACTGATGGCGTTGCAGGGCATGAATCTGAATCTGGCCGATGTCGCCAAGGCGTTCGCCACATCCGTCCAGCCTGCCGCCGATGCCCGCGCCGAAGCGGTTTCCGGGAAGGGCGCGGCCAAGCCCGGCGAAGGAGAACCCGCCGCGCCAGCCGCCGCGCCAACATCCGCCGGAGCTGATCCGCTGCAATGGTGGGGCGCGTTGACCCGGCAGTTCCAGACCATTGCGGCCAGCGCGCTGCGCGAGACGACACAGGCCGCGCCGCCCGCATCGTCCGCACCCGCCAGCCCTGTCGGCCAAGCGGATCCATCCGCCGCCAAGCCCGCCGCGAAATTCGCCACAAAACCCGTCACAAAAGCAGTCCAGGGATCGGCGCGCAAGCCCAAGCCACCCGCGCCGCCCAATCCGCGCCGGGGCGTGGCTTGAAACGCTTTCCTTGCGCGCACGTCGCCAGCATCCTGCAACGGCTGGCCGCCGAGTTGTCCGGCGCGGGCCATTGGACGGGCGCTTGCGGCGCGAGCGTGTGCGCCGCCGATGCCGAATACCTCGATGAACCCGCGCTTCCGGTGATGTTGTGCGATGTGCCGCGCGATCAATTCCGCGTGTGCGCTGGCGTCGCGCCGCTGCCGTCAGCGATCCGGTTTCGCCCGGCAAGGGCGCATCCTCTGGCAGGCGCTGGGCGGCGTGCCATTGACTGGCTTCTTCGCCGACGGCGAAATCTCGCGGCAGTGTTTGTCCGATGACTCCCCGCGCTGATCCCATCGCCGCCATCGCCACCGCGCCCGGACGCGGCGCGGTGGGCATCGTGCGCATATCCGGCGCGGCGCTGGGCGCGTTGGCGCAGGCCGTCACCGGATGCGATCTGACGCCGCGCACGGCGCATTACGGCCCGTTTCTGGACGCGGCGGGCCAGCCTATTGACCACGGCATCGCGCTGTTCTTCCCGGCCCCGCATTCCTATACCGGAGAGGACGTGCTGGAGCTGCAAGCGCACGGCGGCCCGGTGGTGCTGCAACTGCTGCTGGCGCGCTGTCTGGGAGCGGCCGCCGCGCCCGATCCCGCCACCGGCGCGCCCGCGCTGGCGCACCTGCGGCTGGCGCGGCCTGGCGAATTCACCGAGCGCGCCTTCCTCAACGGCAAGCTCGACCTGGCGCAGGCCGAGGCTGTGGCCGACCTCATCGACGCCAGCAACGCCGCCGCCGCGCGCTCGGCCAGCCGATCGCTGACAGGCGCATTTTCCGGCGCGGTTCACGCGTTGCGCGACGGCCTGATCGGCCTGCGCCTGTTGATCGAGGCCACGCTGGACTTTCCCGAAGAAGAAACCGACATCCTCAGCGCCCGCGATGTGCGCGGACAGCTATCGAATTTGCAGCAACAACTGCTGACGGTACAAGGGCAAGCGCGGCAAGGCGCGTTGCTGGCCGAAGGCATCCGGGTCGTCATCGCCGGGCAGCCCAACGCGGGCAAAAGCTCGCTGCTCAACGCGCTGGCGGGGCAGGATCTGGCCATCGTCACCCCGGTGGCGGGCACCACGCGCGACGCGCTGCGGCACGCCCTGCAAATCGACGGCGTGCCCGTGCATGTGGTCGATACCGCCGGGCTGCGCGCGGACGGCGGTCCGGTGGCCGACCCGGTCGAGCGCATCGGCATCGAGCGCGCCTGGCAGCACATCACCGGCGCGGACGCCGTGTTGTTTCTGCACGACCTTACGCGCGCGGGCGACGCGGCGTACCGGGCGGGCGACGCGGCCATCGCGGGCGAACTGGCCGGCAAATTGCCTGCAAGCGCGCCGGTGCTGCAGGTCTGGAACAAATCCGATGCGGCGGCGGACGCGCCGGATGATGCCGGTGCCCTCGTCATCTCCGCGCGCACCGGCGCGGGGCTGGATGCGCTGCGCGCGCGCCTGCTGCACCTGGCGGGCTGGCAGGGTGGCAGCGGCGAGGGTTTGTTTCTGGCGCGCCAGCGTCATGTGCAGGCGCTGGCGCGGGCGGGCGCGCATCTGGACGCTGCTGCCGCGCATCTGCGGGCGCGCGCGCCCCTGCTCGACCTCATCGCCGAAGAACTGCGCCTGGCGCAAAACGCCCTGGGTGAAATCACCGGCGAATTTGGCGCCGATGATTTGCTTGGGGCTATTTTTTCGCGGTTTTGTATCGGCAAATAAACCGGCGCGCGGCCTGTCGCGCCGTCAGCCCAGCTTGGGCCAATTGATCTTCAGCGGCACGCCCATGCGGTGATTGATGAGGCTTTGCTGGGCGACGGAGAGCAGGTTGTTGGTGATGTAGTACAGCACCAGGCCCGCCGGAAAGAAGAAGAACATGACGCTGAAGACCATCGGCATGAGCCACATCATCTTGGCCTGCGTGGGGTCGGGCGGCGCAGGATTGAGCGCTGTTTGCAGCAGCGTCGAGCACGTCATGATGATGGGCAGAATGAAGTACGGGTCGCGCACCGACAGGTCGTGAATCCAGCCCAGCCACGGCGCGCCGCGCATTTCGACCGACGACAGCAGTACCCAGTACAGCGCGATGAAGATGGGAATGGGGATGACCATGGGCAGGCAGCCGCCCAGCGGATTGACTTTTTCTTCGCGGTAGATGCGCATCATTTCGCGCTGCATCTGCGCCGGGTCGTCCTTGAAGTTCTGGCGCAAGTCCATGATGCGCGGGTTGATGGCCTTCATCTTAGCCATGCTGGTGTACGCCTTGGCGTTGAGCCAGAAAAACAGAATCTTGAGCAG
>JAIRQU010000191.1 GCA_031256305.1 Burkholderiaceae bacterium | reverse complement strand
CGCCATCAACAACATTCCGCTCGGCATGTTGGTCAAGAGCGGCTCCACGTTGCTGGTGCCGCGCCAGGACGGCGCGCCCGCCGCCGCGCCGCAGCAGGCGGTGGACAACGCCCGGTTGGCGCTGGCGCCGGCTATCGTCCTCAAGCGTCTGACCGTGCATGCCCGCAGCGGCGACACCATTGCCCGCGTGGCCGCGCGCTACGACCTGCCCGCCGCGACTGTGGCCGGATGGAACCGCAAGCCTCCGGCCACGCACTTGACGCGCTGGGAACCCGTGACGCTGTATCTGCCCGTGCGCGCCGTCCACGGGTACGCGCACGCCGCCGCTTACCGCCGCCGCGACAAGGGCGCGCGCGCAGATCGTGCCGTCCGGTTGGGCAAAGCCAGAGCGGGCAGGAAGAAAAAAAAGAAGTAAGCCGTTTGCGGCCAAGTCCGTCACGCTGGCGTGAGAGGGGTTCCCGCGGGTGTCCGCGCTTTTGATGTGTCGGGCCGGAGGGTTATGCGCATTGCGCCCTTGCCCATGAATCGCATAATCGGTTAAGCGACTTTAAGGAGATAGACCTTATGGCTTTCGTGATCGTGATTGCCGCGCTGGCGTTTTTGATGTTTGCCGCCTACCGCGGTTACAGCGTGATTCTGATGGCGCCCATTGCGGCGCTGGCCGCCGTGCTGCTGACCGCACCGTCGGCGGTCGCCCCGGTGTATTCGGGCATCTTCATGGACAAGATGGTCTTTTTCGTCAAAAGCTACTTTCCGGTGTTCATGCTCGGCGCGGTATTCGGCAAGGTAATCGAGCTGTCGGGCTTTGCCGAATCCATTGTCAACGCGGCGATCCGCTACATCGGGCGTTCGCGCGCCAACGCGGTGATCGTGGCCGTGTGCGCGCTGCTGACCTATGGCGGGGTATCGCTGTTCGTGGTGGTGTTCGCGGTCTATCCCTTTGCCGCGGAGCTTTACCGGCAGAGCAACATCCCCAAGCGGCTGATGCCCGGCGCTATTGCACTGGGGGCGTTCTCGTTCACCATGGATTCGCTGCCGGGCACGCCGCAGATCCAGAACATCATCCCGACCACGTTTTTCAAAACCACGGGCTGGGCCGCGCCGTGGCTGGGTACCCTCGGTTCAGTGTTTATCGTTGTGGTCGGTCTGACCTATCTGGAATGGCGCCGCCGCGCCGCAATGGCCAGGGGCGAGGGTTACGGCAACGCCGCCGATCTGGTCAACGAACCGGTGCATGTGGCCTCGTCCGGCAACCTGCCCAACCCGGTGCTGGCCATCCTGCCGCTAATTCTGGTTGGCGTGGCCAACTTCGTTTTCACCAAGCTGATCCCGGTTTGGTATGGCGTGGCCAATTACGTCATCGGTACGGACCGGCTTCCGGGTCTGTCTGCTCCGGTGAGCACGCCCGTCGGCGCATCGGTGGGCATCTGGGCGGTGGAAGCGGCGCTGTTGCTGGGCATTGTGCTGGTGGCGGTCACAGCCTTCCCGCGCATCAAGGCGCGCTTTGCCGAAGGCTCGCGCTCGGCGGTGGCCGGGGCGTTGCTGGCCTCGCTCAATACCGCGTCGGAATACGGCTTTGGCGGCGTCATCGCGGCGCTGCCGGGCTTCATTGTGGTCAGCCAGGCGCTCAAGAGCATTCCCAACCCGCTGGTCAAGTCGGCGGTGTCGGTTACCGCGCTGGCCGGCGTGACCGGATCGGCTTCCGGCGGCATGGGCATTGCCTTGGCGGCCATGCACGACGTGTTCATTCAAAGCGCGCAGGCCGCGCATATTCCGCTGGAAGTGCTGCACCGCGTGGTCGCCATGGCCAGCGGCGGCATGGACACGCTGCCGCACAACGGCGCGGTGATTACCCTGCTGGCCGTCACGGGCCTGACGCACCGTCAGTCCTACCGCGACATCTTTGCCGTCACCTGCATCAAAACGCTGGCGGTGTTTTTTGTCATTGCCTTGTATTACGTCACGGGCCTGGTGTGACGCGGGCGCGGCCCATCGGCGGCTGGCCCGTCGATTTCCGCGCCGATTCGGTGACCGTGGCGCGTCAGCTTATTGGCGTGACCCTGCTGGCGGGCGGCGTGGGCGGCATCATCGTGGAAACCGAAGCCTACGACATGGGCGACCCGGCATCGCACAGTTACCACGGGCCAACGGCGCGCAACGCCGTCATGTTCGGCCCGCCGGGGCATGTCTATGTCTATCGCTCCTATGGCATCCACTGGTGCCTGAACTTTGGTTGCCGCGAGGCCGGGCACGGCGCGGCGGTGCTGATCCGCGCGCTCGAACCCTCGCGCGGCATCGCCCAAATGCAGGCGCGGCGCGGCATGGATGACGCGCGTCTGCTGTGCGCCGGACCGGGGCGGCTGTGTCAGGCGCTGGCCATCACGCGCGCGCACAACGGTGCAGCGCTCGACGCCCCGCCGTTCGCGCTGATCGCGCCCCCGCACGCCGTGCCCGATGCGGCTATCGCGCGCGGCCCGCGCATTGGCATCAGCCGCGCCACCGAACGCCCGTGGCGCTTTGGCCTGAAGGATTCGGCGTTCTTGAGCCGCAAGTTTTAAGGGCATCGGACCGCGCGCATGACAACGGGTGAGTGCGGCTGCGCGGGCAAACCATGCAGACCACTCAAGGCTGGCTTAACTGACACAATTGAGCGAATTGCCCCGATGCACTGCCCAGCCTTGAGGCCGGTATCAAGCGGACGGGAAAACGCGCTGTCCAAGTTGCGCGCGGTTCGGATGTTTTATTTTTGAGTGGTTTTATCTTGTTCTTCGGTTTTTTTGAAAAACGCCTTGCGCCTTACCCGGAGCCTGAGCCGGCGCTGCTGCCCAGGGGTTTTGCTGCTTTTGTGTGGCGCGTGACCGCTGGGTTGCGCGGCTGGGTGCTGGCGATGGCGCTGCTCTCGGCCCTGGTC
>JAIRQU010000074.1 GCA_031256305.1 Burkholderiaceae bacterium | reverse complement strand
TGCATGACGGCCTGCCAGGCCGCGCTGGTAAGCCGCCAGCGCCACCAGTATTGCGGCCTTGGAATACACGAACAGGGGGGTGCCATATTGCTCGGCCAGTGGCGCCAGCGGCACGCCATCAAGCGTCAGGCGGCCATCTTGATAAGCAACGAACGGCGCGCCCGGCAGCGGGGTGTCGTCGGGCGCGCTGTCAGCAGACAGGGCATGGTTCATGGCGCGGCGGGGGATTTGTCCGGTTGGGCCGGAGACGGCGCGGATGCCGCCGCGCTGGCTGCCAAAGCCGCGGCGGAAGCGGCAGCCGAAGCGGTGGAAGCGGGCGGCTGCGGCGTTTTGGGCGCACGCACGATATTGAGCAGCGCTTGCGGCAGCGTGGCGCGCTGCGCGGCGGCGGGGTCGTCCTTGGGAAGATAGAGCGGCCCATTCTGGCCGCAACCGCTTGAAAATACCGCGACAAGGCCACCCAAAATCCCCGCCAGCGCCAAGGCTGGGAGCTTGATTCCTAGAATCATCGTGCTGCGGTAAAACATGGCGATGATTATGACTGACCTCGAATACATGAACCTGGCCGAAAGCCTGCTCGATCAGGTTGAACGCGATTGCGACCGCATCAACGACTGCGACGGCGCCGACATCGACAACCAGCGCGCGGGCGGCATGGTGACACTGGTTTTTTCCGGCGGCAGCCAGATCGTGGTCAATCTGCAAAAGCCGTTGCATGAGGTATGGCTGGCCGCGCGCGCCGGAGGTTTTCACTTTCGTTTTGCCGATGGCCGCTGGCGCGACACCAAAACCGGCGAGGACTTTCACGACTGTCTTTCGCGCGCCGCCAGCCAGCAGTCAGGGCTGGCGCTGTGGTTCGGGGCGCGGGAGCAGCCAACAGGTTAACTGGCGGGCGTCCGGCGCGGCGGCTTGCGTTGCGGCCGTTCAGCGCCGCTGGGCTGCGCGCTGTCTTGCTCCTGCGTTGCCGCGCGCAGGCAATCCAGTGCCAGGGTGACGGCGTGGCGGTTTTCGTCGGCGCGCCAATACATCGAAACCTCGCCATAGCTGTTGAGCGCCATTGGCAGGACGCGCGCCAGTTTAAGGGCCGCGAAATGCCGGGCGGCGCGGTGCGAGGCCACGCCGATCAGCTCCGAGTGCGCCAGCAGCGCCAGATTCAGCAGCGCCGAATTGGATTCGACGCAATAGCGCGGCAGGCTGCGCCCGGCCAAGGCTAGCGCGGTTTCGATGGCTTCGCGGATGGGGGTGCCTTCGGGCCAGACGATCCAAGGGTAGGCCAACAGGCTATCCCAATCGACGCTCTTGTGCCGGACCAGCGGGTGCCGCAGGCCCGCGACGAAATTGACCGGGTCGCGGTAGAGCGTTTCGGCGCGCAATTCATGCCCGGTCAGCAATACGCCGGAGATGGCGCGGCCCACCACGATGTCCAGCTCCCCTTGCAGCAGTTGCGGGATGAGCCGGTTCATGGCGCTTTCTACCAGGCGCACCTGCACGCGCGGCAACTGCCCGATCAGCCGTGTAATGGCCAGCGGCACAACGCCGGTGGCCGATACGCCGGAGGTGCCCACGACGATGCGTCCGTTGCCGCCGTCGAGCAGCGCGCGCATGTCCTCGCGCACGTTGTCCAGATGCCCGGCGATGCGCTGGGTATGCCCCAGCAGCGCCTGGCCATAAAACGTGGGCCGCAGTCCGCGCGCATGGCGCTCGAACAGCGGCAGCCCGATGTCCGCTTCCAGCTCCTTGAGCCACTTGGACAGCGCCGGTTGCGTGGTGTGCAGCGCCTGGGCCGACTGGCTCAGGTTGCCGGTCTGGGCGATTGACGACAGGAATTGCAGGTGGCGCAGCCGCAAACGGTAGGTCCAGTCCATCTATACCTCATTTGATATGAATAAGCAGATTTATTCATTGGATCAAGCATATCTTATGGCCTATAAACCACTCCTGCGGACCGCCGGTTGCTTTGCACCGATTTGCCAGCGCGACCCGCGGTTTTGGTTAAACGTTACTTCAGGAGACTCGCCGTGTCCACCATTTCTCAATCCTCCGCTGCGCGCCAGGCGTATTACAGCCAAATCGCCGCGCATCACATGACCCCGCTGTGGGAATCGCTTCACCTGTTGGTGCCGCCTGAACCCACGCCGCAAATAGTGCCTGCCATTTGGCACTACGCCCAGTTGCGTGATTTGTTGATGGAGTCGGGCAATGTCATCAGCGCTGTCGAGGCGGTGCGCCGTGTGCTGATACTTGAAAATCCTGGCATCCGCGGTAAATCGAGCATTACATCTAACCTGTATGCTGGCTTGCAACTGATCCTGCCGGGTGAAATCGCGCCCAGTCACCGTCACACCCAGTTGGCGCTGCGCTTCGTCATCGAGGGCAAGAGTGCATGGACCGCCGTTGACGGCGAGCGTATTTCGATGGCGCCGGGTGACTACATCATCACGCCTTCGTGGACCTGGCACGACCACGGTAATGCAAAAGACGGCGAACCCGTGGTATGGCTCGACGGCCTGGATGCGCCGCTGCTCCTGCAACTGGACGCTTGTTTCCGCGAAGACTACCCTGAGGCGGAACAGCCCGTGCGGCATACCGATGGTTATAGCTTGGTGCGCTACGGCTACAACATGGTACCCGTGCGCCACAAGGCCAAGAAGACCGATTCGCCGATCCTCAAATATCCCTATGAGCGCAGCCGCGAGGCGCTGTACAAATTGCACCGCATGGGCGAGCTTGACGCCTGGGACGGCGTAAAGCTGCGCTACGTCAACCCGGCCACGGGCGGTTACCCGATGGGCACCATGGCGCCTTTCCTGCAACTGCTGCCCAAGGGCTTCCAGGGCAAGCCTTACCGCACCACCGAGTCGACCGTATTCTGCGTGGGCGAAGGGCGCGGCACGGTCAAAATTGGAACGCAATCGTTTGCCTTCGATCCGCACGATGTGTTTGCCGCGCCGTCGTGGCAGCCCGTTTCGTTTGAATCACCCCATGAGGATGCCGTGTTGTTTAGCTTTTCCAATCTCCCGGTACTGGATGCGGCGGGGTTGTGGCGCGAAGAGCGGCAATCGAGCAAATCCTGAAAAAGCGGCGGCTTCCGGCCATCAAT
>JAIRQU010000073.1 GCA_031256305.1 Burkholderiaceae bacterium | reverse complement strand
GAAATCCGCCGCATCGGGCGCGTGGCGTTCGAGGCAGCGCGCAAGCGCAACAAGAAACTGTGCTCGGTGGACAAGATGAACGTGCTGGAGACCACTCAACTCTGGCGCGACGTGATGATCGAACTGGCGCGCGAGTACCCGGACGTGGCGCTGACGCACATGCTGGTGGACAACGCCGCCATGCAACTGGTGCGCGCACCCCGGCAGTTCGACGTGGTGGTCACGGGCAACATGTTCGGCGACATTCTCTCGGACGAGGCGGCCATGCTTACCGGCTCAATCGGCATGTTGCCCTCGGCCTCGCTGGATGAAAACAACAAGGGCCTGTACGAACCCTGCCACGGCAGCGCGCCGGACATCGCCGGGCAGGGCTTGGCCAATCCGCTGGCCACCATACTCTCGGCGGCCATGATGCTGCGCTACTCCTTCGGGCTGGAAGAGGCGGCCCAGCGGATTGAGCGCGCCGTCAGGCAAGTGCTGGCCCAGGGCCTGCGCACGCCCGACATCTGGAGCGAAGGCGCGACCAAGGTCGGCACCCGCGCGATGGGCGATGCGGTGGTCAAGGCGCTGGGCTAAAGGCGGCTGGACAGAAAACCGAATTGATGCCCTTGCCGCCGCCGCGCGACGCCAAAACCCAGCGCCTGGCCGTGCTGGCGCTGGCGGCGCTGTCGCTGATCTGGAGCTACAACTGGATCGTCACCAAGGCGGTACTGCGCTACGCGGGGGCGCTTGATTTCGCCGCCCTGCGCTGCGTGTGCGGCGCGGCGCTGCTGCTGGTCATGCTGCCGCTGACGGGACGCTCGCTCAAGCCGCCGCCGTGGCGGCCCGTGCTGGGTGTGGGCGTGCTGCAAGCGGCGGGCATGACCGGGTTTTCACAACTGGCGCTGATCGCCGGCGGCGCGGGCAAGACGGCGGTGCTGGTCTATACCATGCCGTTCTGGGTGATGGCGCTGGCGGCGCTGTTTCTGGGCGAAAAACCGCGCCTGCCGCAATACATCGCCACGGGTATCGCGGCGTTAGGCCTGGCGCTGATCATCGAACCATGGCACTGGCGCGGAACGCTGCTCAGTTCACTGCTCGCCGTCGCTGCGGGCGCATCGTGGGCCGCCGGGTCGGTGGTGGCCAAACAGGCGTTCCGGCATCAGAGCATCGATTTTTTGAGCCTGGTGACCTGGCAAATGGCCGCGGGCGCGGCCGTGCTGTCGGCGCTGGCCATCGCTACCCACAAGACGCCGATCATCTGGTCGCCGGCCATGCTGCTGGCGCTGGGCTACAACGCCTTGCCGGCTACCGCGCTGGGCTGGAGCTTATGGCTGTTTATCCTGCGCGCGCTGCCCGCCGGCATGGCCGGGCTTTCGACCCTGACGATTCCGGTCATGAGCGTGCTGTGGGCCTTGTGGCTGCTGGGCGAGCGGCCCGGCCTGGCCGAAAGCGGCGGCATTGCGCTGATCCTGCTGGCGCTGGCGCTCATGGGCGTGCCCGGTTCATGGCGGGTAACGCTGCGGCGGTTTTTTGACGCGCGCAGATAATCCAACCGCGTAAACTAGGCCGTCAACGCCACCGGCCATGTCAATGGGATGATGCGTCAAGTTATAGTCATCACTTCTGTGATACCTTTGTTAATTATGAAAACTTCCGAGCATTGCATTGGGATCGCGCTTAAAGGGGCTGCGGCTGTCGCATTGACCGCGTGCGCTCTGACCGGATGCGCAACGGTCGATCTGGGGCCGGACACCGACGCGCCACAGGTACAGATGCCGGGCGGCGCGTCAGCCGCGCCCGCGCCGCAATACGCTCCGCCGCTGCCCGCGCCGCCCGTGCAAACGATGCCTGTCGCGCCGGAAGGCACGGTCACGCAGCCGCTGCCGCCGCCGGGCAGCGCGGACAACGGCGCGCCCGCCAGCAGTGTCCCGCCCGGTGATGAACCCGTGGCCAATACGCCCCCTGACGGGGACGGCGCGCCCGGTAACGCGCAACTGGTCACGTTGACCACGCGCCCGGATGGCGCGAGCGAGACGCAACCCACGTCCAGCGGCGCCATGGCGCAAATCGACTTGGTCTATAACCCCGGCACGCGCCTGTTGCGCTGGAAAGCCCAGTGGACGAATCTTTCCAGCCCGATTACGGCGATCCGTTTCCACGGCCCGGCGGCGCAAGGGCAGGACGGCCCGCCCACGCTGATCTGGCCGGGGCCGTTCGGCCCGACTTATGACGGCCGCGCCACGCTCACCCCAGAGCAGGCCACCGACTTGGTGGGCGGGCTGTGGTACGTCAATATCAGCACGGTGAACTATCCGGGCGGCGAGATACGCGGACAGCTTCAAGTGGTGTATTGATGGCGCCGCCCGTTGCCGGGCGTCCAGCGCCAGCGGGCGCGGCAAACGCGCCGCCCAGACCGCTGACCGGCTACAAGCCCTTCTGGGCTAGGCGTTTGGGTGTCGCGCCGTTTCTGCCCATGAGCCGCGCCGAAATGGAGCAACTGGGCTGGGACAGTTGCGACGTGGTGCTGGTCACGGGTGACGCCTACGTTGACCATCCGAGCTTTGGCATGGCGGTTATTGGTCGCGTGCTGGAAGGACAGGGCTTTCGCGTGGGCATCATCGCGCAGCCCGGCTGGACCAGCGCCGAAGCATTCCGCGCCTTGGGCAAACCCAATCTGTTCTGGGGCGTGACGGCGGGCAACATGGATTCCATGATTAACCGCTACACCGCCGAGCGCAAGATCCGCAGCGATGACGCCTACACCCCCGGCGGCCAAGCGGGGCGGCGGCCGGATCGCGCGGCCATCGTCTATTGCCAGCGTTGCCGCGAGGCTTTCAAGGACGTGCCGGTGCTCCTCGGCGGCATCGAAGGCAGCCTGCGCCGTATTGCGCACTACGACTACTGGAGCGATACGGTGCGCCGCTCCATCGTGGCCGACAGCAAGTGCGACCTGCTGCTCTACGGCAACGCCGAACGTGCGCTGGTCGAAGTGGCGCACCGCCTGGCGCGGCGTGAGCCGGTAACGCAGATCACCGACGTGCGCGGCACCGCCTTCGTGCGGCGCGCCGATGACGCTTGGGCGCGTGAATGGATTGAAATCGACTCGACCGAAGTTGATCGGCCCGGTCGCGCCGGGCCGCCAGTAAACCCGTACCAGCCCGGCGCGCGCAGGGCGGATGATGAAGCGCCCATTGCCTTCATGCCCGGCCCGGCCGCCCAACCGCAAACGCAGCCGCAAGTGCGGCCTGAACGCAGCCGCACCGTAATCCGCCTGCCCGGCTACGAACAGGTCAAGCGCGACCCGGTGCTCTATGCCCACGCCAGCCGCGTGCTGCATCAGGAAACCAACCCTGGCAACGCCCGCGCGCTGGTGCAGGCGCAGGGCAGCAGTCAAGGTCAGGGCCAAGCGGCGCGCGACGTGTGGATCAACCCGCCGCCCATCCCCTTGAGCACGGCGGAAATCGACTGGGTGTTCGGCCTGCCGTATGCGCGCAGCCCACATCCCGCCTATGCCGACGCGCGCGGGCGGCACGATGGCGCGACCAAGATTCCGGCCTGGGAGATGATCCGCTTTTCCGTCAACATCATGCGCGGGTGCTTTGGCGGTTGCACCTTTTGCTCCATCACCGAGCACGAAGGCCGCATCATCCAGAGCCGCAGCGAGGCGTCGATCCTCGCCGAAATCGAGGCCATCCGCGACCGCGTGACCGGCTTTACCGGCGTCATCAGCGACCTGGGCGGGCCAACGGCCAACATGTACCGCCTGGGCTGCAAGAACCGCACCATCGAGGCGGTGTGCCGCAAGCCCAGTTGCGTCTATCCCGATATTTGCAGCAACCTGGGTACCGACCACGGGCCGCTGATCGCGCTGTACCGCCACGCGCGCAAGCTGCCGGGCATCAAGAAAATCCTGATCGGTTCGGGCCTGCGCTACGACCTGGCGGTGCGCTCGCCCGAATATGTGCGCGAACTGACCGCGCACCACGTCGGCGGCTACCTCAAAATCGCGCCCGAACACACCGAGGCCGGGCCGCTGTCCAAGATGATGAAGCCGGGCATTGCCGCCTACGACCGCTTCAAGGCGCTGTTCGACCAGTCCAGCCGGGCCGCGGGCAAGGAGCAATACCTGATCCCGTACTTCATCGCCGCGCACCCCGGCGCCACCGACCAGGACATGCTCCAACTGGCGCTCTGGCTCAAGCGCAACGGCCTGCGCGTCGATCAGGTGCAGACCTTCTACCCCAGCCCGATGGCCAGCGCCAGCGCCATGTACCACACCGGCCTGAACACGCTGGCGGGCATCCACCGCGACGAGCGCACGCAGCGCGTGGACGTGGCGCGCGGCGAGCGCCGCCGCCGCTTGCACAAGGCCTTTCTGCGCTGGCACGACCCGGCCAACTGGCCGCTGCTGCGCGAGGCGCTCAAGCGCATGGGCCGCGCCGATCTGATCGGCAACGGCAAACAGCACTTGATCCCGGCCTGGCAGCCAACCGTCAACGGCGGCTATCAGAATGCCCGGCGCAAAAATTCGACCCCGCCGGGCAAGACAAGCCGCGCCGCTTCAAGCCCATAAACCATCGCACGCATCACCGCGGGAACGATCAGTGCAAAGGCACGATTTGACACCAGTGGTAAGGATAATTGCTCTTGCCGATATAAGAGGCATGAACCGTACACGTGTCGGGTTTGAGTTGCCAGCCGTACTTGGGCAATTCGGTTTCGTATTCAGCAATCAGGGCGCGGTTCTGGCCGCTCGTTTGGTTCACATAAGGATTTAATACGCACCGGCACGGCGCGCCCTCCTGTGCACCGGGGAATAGCGCATATACCCAGCCGCCACGATTCGTGGTGATTTGCCGCACGCGCGCATCGTAACCGGGTGAATTCGGGAAAAATCCCGCAACACCCACATACGCAGCCCGGTGAGGTAGAAAAGGTATCCGCCACGCCTGAGGTTCGCCACCCACCATGAGTACCGTGGCGGTTTCCGGTTGTTCCATGTGCGGCGCTTGAACGGCAAAACCAGGCCGCGTCCAACCTTCATGCCCCCAGAAATTGTGCTTGATCATCATAACTACACCCAGGCCCCCAGCTGCAGCACAAGCCATAACTAAACACGCAGCCCATTTCTCCGCCGAAGCCGCAGGCAACGTGTGCCGTATCAGCAGCCACAGCGCCAGCGGCGCAACTAGTTCCAGTACGGTCAAATAGCGGTGGATGCTGAACATCGTCATCCACATAACGAACGAAACTGCAACGAATACTGCCAACATTCGCGCCGCCGATTGATTGGGGACAGGTAAACCACGCCACCTGTACCCGGCGCGGTACAGCGCTGCCTTGACGATAGCGAGCACCGCCAGTAGATACAAGATACCCCAGACCGGTTGATACAGATAGGCTTCGCCGATGCACCCCGGTTTTACCGCGATGAGCAAAGGCAATGTCAAGGCTTGACCCATATTCTTGGGCAACCAACTGGCATCGTTATTAGGTGCTGGCCACGCAAGCGGCGAGTGAAACCATTGGTTGAACTGCGGGAACAATGGGTTACCGAACTGCTTGTTGACCAGCCAGAACCACGGTCCGGCCATCAGGGCAAACATTGCAATTGCGGCCAGAGTCATCAACACCGCGCCGCGCCACCGGCGCGCCCATTTGCCATGGGTGGTAAGCGCCGCAAGGCCAAGGCCCAGCGCATACGGCGCGTTAGTCAGTTTGAGGCCCAAAGCCAGTCCTAGCAAAAGACCCGCCTGCAACCAATCACAGGCCGCGTCAGTACGGGCGGCACGCAGTGTCAGCGCCAATGCTCCGATAACAAACGGGGCGGTGGTGTTGTCCCCCATGGTATTGCCCAATTCGGCCAAAAATACCGCTGAACAACAACCCGCCAATCCCAACAGTGGAGCCAGCCAGGTGCGACGCGGGTCGCCTTCCAGCGTCAACCATGCAACAGCGGCAATAGTGGCAAAAGCCAGTCCGTGCCACGCGCCTAGAACGGTACCAGCCAGCATCGGTGAACCTTTGACCACCAACAAATAATAGGCCGCATCCAACCACGGCACGAAGTAGCTTTGCAATTGCGCGGGTGCCAGGTCAATTGACAAACGTCCATGCAGCGCTGCCCAACCGTTGTAGAGGTGGTAGTTGCGCAGATCCCAGTTGGCGTCCTGCCCCAGCAAGAACGATGCCAGCGCCGTCAGCAAGCATACCGCAAGGCAAACGTTAATCGCTTTGCGACACGTGTCAAAAGCACAATGGCGTAGGATGATATTCAAGATGGACAGATGCGACAACCCGCCTCGCGTAGCTAATAACCGTACCCCAATCATGCGCGGGCCTCGACCATTGATGCTCCTCGCCACGAAGCAGATGGATAGGCCATGTGCTTGGTTTTAATGTGCATATTAGTCAACATGATGCAGACAAGTTACCAGCAAAGACCTTTCTAAAAATTAATCGATGTTTTAACAAAGCGCGTCATATTTCCTCCAACATACGCACGCTGAGACAACCAATTCGGGTTGTAAATTTCTTGTGCAAAATTATCGCTAATAATGGTCCATGCCTGAGGATTATTATAATTTTGGCCAAAATTTTGAGCTATCTCGTCCGATGTTACATAGGCAGGATTACATTCCGCTGCGGAAGAATTAGCCTTACATATTTTCATCGATGTTGCGAGTCTCAGTGCATTCTGAAATTGATTAAAGCTTATCTCTATTTGGAATGTCTTTT
>JAIRQU010000230.1 GCA_031256305.1 Burkholderiaceae bacterium | reverse complement strand
CGCGCTTTTTCGCAGCGGCTGGAGGATGCCGTGGCGCGCTACCACGCCAATGCCATCACCACCGCCGAGGTGTTGCAGGAGTTGATCGACCTCGCCAAAGACATGCGCGCCGCGCGCAGCCGGGGTGAGGAACAGGGCCTGTCGGATGAAGAAATCGCTTTTTACGATGCGCTGGCGGAAAACGAATCGGGGGTGCAAGTGCTGGGCGACGACAAGTTGCGCGTGATCGCCCATGAGTTGCTGGCCAGTCTGCGCCACAACGTCTCGGTGGACTGGGCGCACCGCGAGCCTGCCCGGGCGCGGCTGCGCGTGCTGGTCAGGCGTATTCTGCGCCAGTACGGCTATCCGCCCGACTTGCAGGATGCCGCCGTGCAGACGGTCTTGCAGCAGGCCGAAGTCTTGTTGTCGGGCTGGAGCAGTTCCGGGGCTGCTGCGGATGCGCCATAGCCGGGCGTGACTGCCGGAGATGAGTCCGGCAGGCATCCCTCCCTTCCTACAATCGCCCGCCTATGTCTAAGCAGCCAGCCATTTCCGCCGCGCCGGCGGGTTATTCCGAGGGGTCGATCCGCGTTCTTAAAGGGCTGGAACCGGTCAAGCAGCGGCCCGGCATGTACACCCGAACTGACAACCCGCTGCACGTGGTGCAGGAGGTCATCGACAACGCCGCCGACGAGACGCTGGCCGGGTACGGCAAGCGCATCAAAACCACGCTGCACGCCGACGGTTCGGTGAGCGTGGAAGACGACGGGCGCGGCATTCCGTTCGGCCTGCACCCGCAGGAAGGCGCGCCGGTGCTGGAGATCGTCTTTACGCGCCTGCACGCGGGCGGCAAGTTCGACAAGGGCGCCAGCGGCGCGTATGCGTTTGCCGGGGGGTTGCATGGCGTGGGCGTGTCCGTGACCAATGCGCTGGCCCAGCGGCTAGAGGTAGTCACGTACCGCGACGGGCAGACGGCGCGCATGGCTTTTGCGGGCGGCGACGTGGCCGAAAAGCTCACCGTGCGCGCGCAGGCCGATGGCGAGCGCCGCCACGGCACCACGGTGCGCGTGTGGCCCGACCCGCGTTATTTCGAGTCACCCATGCTGCCCGTGGGTGACTTGGCGCACCTGCTGCGCAGCAAGGCCATGCTGATGCCGGGCATCACGGTGCAACTGGCCGACGAGAAGAAAAAAGAAACGCAGACTTGGCAATACAAGGGCGGCCTGCGCGATTACCTGGAGCAGGCGCTGCCCGCCGATCCGGTGATTCCAATCTTCGAGGGCGAAGGCTACGCGGGCCGCGACGATGCCGGTTTTGCCGAAGGCGAAGGCGCGCAGTGGGCGGTGGCCTTTACCGACGCGGGCGCGCCGGTGCGCGAAAGCTACGTCAACCTGATTCCCACTACCGCTGGCGGCACGCACGACAGCGGTCTGCGCGAAGGGCTGTTCCAGGCCGTCAAGGGCTTTATTGAACTGCACGCGCTGTTGCCTAAGGGCGTCAAGCTCATGCCCGAAGACGTGTTCGCGCGGGCCAGCTACGTGCTTTCGGCCAAGGTGCTGGACCCGCAGTTCCAGGGCCAGATCAAAGAGCGGCTGAATTCGCGCGACGCGCTGCGGCTGGTGGCGGGCACTGTGCGTCCGGCGCTGGAACTGTGGCTCAACCAGAACGTCGAAGTCGGCAAGCGGCTGGCCGAGCTGGCGATCCGCGCCGCGCAAACACGCCAGCGCGCCGGGCAGAAAATCGAAAAACGCAAGGGCAGCGGCGTGGCCGTGCTGCCGGGCAAGCTCACCGATTGCGAAAGCCGCGATCTGACGGTCAACGAGGTCTTTCTGGTCGAGGGCGATTCCGCTGGCGGCAGCGCCAAGATGGGGCGCGACAAGGAGACGCAGGCCGTGCTGCCGCTGCGCGGCAAGGTGCTCAACACTTGGGAGGTTGAGCGCGACCTGTTGTTCAAGAACGCCGAGGTGCACGACATTGCCGTGGCCATCGGCGTTGATCCGCATGGGCCGGGCGATGACGTGGATTTATCCGGCCTGCGCTACGGCAAGATCTGCATCCTCTCGGACGCGGACGTGGATGGCGCGCACATCCAGGTGCTGCTGCTCACGCTGTTCTTCAGGCATTTCCCCAGATTGATCGAGGCCGGGCATGTGCATGTGGCCAGGCCGCCGCTGTTTCGCATCGACGCCCCCGCGCGCGGCAAGAAGCCGGCGCAAAAAATCTACGCGCTCGACGAGGCCGAGCGCGACGCCATCCTGGACAAGCTGCGCAAGGACGGTGTGCCCGAAAGCAAATGGAGCGTCGGGCGCTTCAAGGGGCTGGGCGAAATGAGCGCCGAGCAGCTTTGGGAAACCACCCTCAACCCCGATACCCGGCGCATGATGCCCATACGCTTGGGGCGCTGGGACTTTGCGCAAACCACCGGCGAGATCACCAAGCTCATGGGTAAGGGCGAAGCCGCCGCGCGCCGCGACCTGATGGAACTGCACGGGGATGCGGTAGAGGTGGATGTGTGAGCGCCTTGGCGCATCGGGCATCAATTCTCTTTTGCTATCCCAAATTTCAGGCGCACGCTGTATGTCTTTGCCGACGTTATCGACGCGGCCTCTTCATAAGAGTTTGCCAGCCGACCTTTGAACGACAGGGTTGAGTGAGCTGCATCCCAGTGCATGGATTGTCCGTCGTAGGGATTGCGCAGATTGGGGCCGACGCGCCGCACATAGTCGGCGACCTGGGCCAGCGGCACGCCGTCGCGCCGCAAGGCCGCTTGCAGGGCGACCAGACGGATGTAGCCGTCGAGGTCATGGATATATTCGATGTCAACAAAGAGGTCAAGATCATTCTCTGAGACGATGTCTGCAGGCAACAAAATTTCTTTCCCCGCGCGATAACGACTGAAGCCCAATGAGATATAAGTATCATCTATTTCGGACTTGCCTGAGAGTAACAATATTTCTTTTCCCACGGGGT
>JAIRQU010000227.1 GCA_031256305.1 Burkholderiaceae bacterium | reverse complement strand
GCCGCCAGCGCGTCCAGCGCCGCCCAGCCTGCTCCCTGACAAACAGTTATTGCACAGCTGAATCAGTCTGCCGCTTATCCGCCCCCAAACACCCGCCGTGCGCCCTGCCCCTGCACGGCGCGGCTGATGGCGCTGATGTGATCGGGCGTGGTGCCGCAGCAGCCGCCGACGATGTTGACCAGCCCTTCTTGGGCAAAGCCATGCACCAGGCCGCTGGTGATGGCGGGCGTTTCGTCAAAGCCGGTGTCGCTCATGGGGTTGGGCAAGCCGGCGTTGGGGTAGCAACTGATGAAGGTGTCGCCCGCCGCGCGCGCCAGTTCCTGCAAATAGGGTCGCATCAGCGCCGCGCCCAGCGCGCAATTCAACCCGACCGATAAGGGCCGCGCGTGCCGCACGCTGTACCAGAAGGCGGTGACGGTCTGGCCGCTGAGCAGCCGCCCGGAGGCGTCGGTGACGGTGCCGCTAATCATCACCGGCAGGCGCTCGCCGGTGGCATCGAACGCTTCTTCGATGGCGAACAGCGCGGCCTTGGCGTTGAGCGTGTCGAAGATGGTCTCCACCAGCAGCACATCCGCGCCGCCTTCGATCAGGGCCAGTATTTGTTCCTGGTAAGCCGCGCGCAGTTGCTCGAACGTGACGTTGCGCGCGCCGGGATCTTTCACGTCCGGGCTGATGCTGGCGGTGCGCGGCGTGGGGCCAACCGATCCGGCCACAAAACGCGGCTTGTGCGGCGCGCTGAACTTGTCGCAGGCCGCGCGCGCCAGCCGGGCCGAAGCCAGATTCATCTCGCGCGCCCAATCTTGCAGACCGTAGTCGGCCTGCGCGATGCTCGTGGCGCCGAAGGTGTTGGTCTCGATCAGGTCGGCCCCGGCGGCCAGGTACTGCTCGTGAATGGCGGCGATCACGTCGGGCCGCGTGATGGAAAGCAAATCGTTGTTGCCCTTGAGGTCACGCGGCCAGTCCACCAGACGCGCATCCACTCCCGCCGGGCCGCCCGCGCCGCGGTAATGCGCCTCGGTGAGCTTGAGGCGCTGGATCATGGTGCCCATCGCTCCGTCCAGAACGGCGATGCGCTGGCGCAGGATTTCCGGCAGTTGGCGGGCGCGGGTGTAGGCAAGGTCGGACATGGAGCGCGATTGTAGGAATGGATCAAGATACCGCCAGGCCGCGCCGCGCCAAGCGGGATAATTCATCGCTTGATTTATTCACCTGGAGATACCCCATGCCCGGACTGCTGCCCAATGTCGATCCTGATGGCCTGCTGGAATTTTCCGTGGTCTATACCGACCGCTCGCTCAACCACATGTCCAAGCGCTTTCAGGGCGTCATGCGCGACATTTCGGCGCTGCTGAAAGAGGTCTATGGCGCACACGCCACGGCCATCGTGCCGGGCAGCGGGTCGTTCGGCATGGAGGCGGTGGCGCGCCAGTTTGCCGGCGAGCGCGACGTGTTGGTGCTGCGCAACGGCTTTTTCAGCTACCGCTGGAGCCAGATTCTGGAACAGGGCCGCCTGACCGCGCCCGAACGCATCACCGTGCTCAAGGCGCGGCGCACGGGCGATGGCGCGCAAGCGCCGTGGACGCCCGCGCCGATTGCCGAAGTGGAGGCCGCCATTGCCCGCGCCAGACCCGCCGTGGTATTCGCGCCGCACGTGGAAACGGCCAGCGGCATCGTGCTGCCCGACGATTATCTCCAGCGCATCGCCGCGGCCACGCACGCCGCGGGCGGCCTGTTCGTGCTGGACTGCGTGGCTTCCGGCGCGCTGTGGGTGGACATGCGCACCGCCGGGGCGGACGTGCTCATCACCGCGCCGCAAAAGTGCTGGAGCAGCCCGCCCTGCGGCGCGCTGGTGTGTTTTTCCGAGCGCGGCCTGGCGGCGCTGGAAACAGCCAACAGCAGCAGCTTTGCCGCCGACCTCAAGCGCTGGCGCGGCATCATGAAGGCGTATGAAGACGGCGGCCACGCCTACCACGCCACCCTGCCCACCACCTCGCTGGCCGTGCTGCGCGACACCATGCGCGAAACCCAGACGCGCGGGTTCGCCGCCGTGCGCGCACAGCAAATTGAACTGGGCCAGAAAGTGCGCGCGCTGCTGGAAAGCCGGGGCCTGCCCAGCGTGGCCGCCGAGGGCTTCCAGTCCGCGGGCGTGGTCGTCAGCTACACCACCCACCCGGACATCCAGAGCGGCAAAGCCTTTGCCGCCGCCGGTCTGCAAACGGCCAGCGGCGTGCCGCTGATGTGCGACGAACCGGCGGACTTCCGCACCTTCCGTCTGGGGCTGTTCGGCCTGGACAAATGGGCCAACATCGACCGCAGCGTCGGCCAGCTCAAGGCGGCGCTTGATCAAATGGGCGTCAAGTAACCGCGCCAGCCGCCGCGCGCCCACGCCGCGACCCACCCCATGCCCGCGCCGCTGTGTCTGGTGCTCACCACCGTCGCCACGCGCGAGGACGCTCAGTGCTTGGCGCGCGCGATGGTCGAGCAACGCCTGGCCGCCTGCGCCCAGATCAGCGCTATCGACAGCATCTATCGCTGGCGCGGCGTGGTACAGCACGAGCCGGAATGGCGCTTGCTGCTCAAAACCACCGCAGCCGCCCGTCCCGCCCTGCAAACGGCCCTGCGCGCCGCGCACCCCTATGAACTGCCCGCCATCGCCTGGCTGCCGATGCAGGCGGCGGAGGACTTTGGCGCGTGGGTCACGGCTGAGGTTAACGGCTGAGGCCGAAAAGAAAAACCACTGCCTCCATTCCGTTTGACGCGCGCGCTTTTGCTGGGCGATGCCGCT
>JAIRQU010000114.1 GCA_031256305.1 Burkholderiaceae bacterium | reverse complement strand
GGGGCGGGCGCGAGTTGGTGGTGAATGAAGCGCGTCCCATGGAACCGCGCGCCCCGCGCAGCTTTGGCGGGGGCGGTGGTGGCGTCTAGGGCGGCGGCGGCAATCGCCGCGAAGGCGGCGGCTACAACAGCGGCGGCGGCCGGCGCGAAGGTGGCGGCGGAGGCAGTGGCTACTACGGCAATCGCCGCGAGGGCGGCGGCGGTTATAGCGGTTCGCGCGAAGGCCAGGGACAAGATGGCGGAAACTTCCGCAGTCCCTATCGGACAGGCGGCGGGCGCGGCGGACGCCGTCAGGACGGCGAAGGCAGCTACGACAGTGCGGGCGGCGGCGATGAGTATTGATGCGGTAACGCTGTTCGCGCGGTTCCCATCGCGCGTCTAATCAACGAAAAGCACCCGCGCAGGGTGCTTTTTCGCTTTTGCGCCGCCAAAAGTTACCCATCTTGGCGCTTTCAGCGCAACAGCGGAGCGTTCGTTGAATTTGCCGCCTTGCGCAAAGCAGGGCTAAGTCAGAAAATCAGTGCATGCGTATCGGCATTTGCGTCGCCAGTGCGGTGTATTTGGCCAGCGTGTCCTCGACTTCATCCTGGGTCGGTGTTTTCTCCTGCCAAGCCATGATGCACTGATGGAACCGCTCGGCCCACAGGCCATCCAGATAGACCTCTTTGCACGCGCGTTTGTCCACAATCTCGAAACCGTTGCGCGAAAGCGCCGGCGCGACGATGCCGTCAACCCGCGCCGGTTCAAGAGCCATGTGCAGATGCACGACGAGGTAACAGTCGGAGTCGTAGAGGGTTTGTATGGCGGGCTGCGGATTTTGCACGGGATTCTTGACAAGCATGTGGATAGCACCTTAGATGAAAACGCGCTCCGGCGCTTTCAAGGGAATCGAAACATAATTTTGCGCGGACGCTGCGTTGGCAGTTCAGACAAAATACGTTATCAGCCGTTTCTATTTTTAGGGGCGTGGCGCATCACCATTAGCCCGCCGCCCGGAAAGACACCGCGACACACAAGCCTGACCGTCAAACGCAGTTATGCGCGCAGGCAAATCTACATCAAACATCAGTGATGTATGTTGTGCCAAGACAATACCACCGGAAACAAATCCCCGTAAAAGAGACTTGTTTCAGCGTTATTGCGCCCCGGCCCGTTTAAGACGCGCCGGAGCATCAACACCGCAATCAGCGGCGCTGGTCTTGGCCGCGGCGTTCCGGAGGACGCTGATTGGGCACATGCCGGTTGGGCATCTGTTGCGGGCGCATGGCGGGGCGAGCCATGCCCGGACGCCCTGCCGGCGGACGCCACTGCGCCGGGGGAACATGCGGTTTCCACGCGGGCACGCCCGGTGGCGGCGGACGCCAGCCCGGCGCGGGCGGCAGCGGACGGCGTCCGCCCCACCAGCGCGGCTGGCCGTACCACGGCCGATCGCGGTAGTAGTTGTTCCAGTAGGTGTCGATGGAGAAGGCAACAATCGGCACGCCGATGGCCGCCCCGATACTGAGCAGCGGCACCGGCCCGCCTTGATAGGCGTAGGCCAGCCGGCCGCTGTACAGCCAGCCGCGCAGGCCGCCCGGCACCACGACATCGCACCAGGCGTAGCCATTGATGCAACCCATGACGGTCGCGGGCGTGCCGGGCGCCAGTTGCGCGACCAGCGGATAGTTACGGTACGGCCCGGCGCGCAGATTACCGCCCGCGCTCACGATGGCCTGTTGGGCTACTGCCGCCAGCGGCATGGCGATGGCCGCGGCAAGCGCCGCGTTGCGCATCCAACTTTTGATTTGTCCAGAGGGCATTGAAACTCCTTGACGTTATAACTGACTTGATTATGCCTGCCAACAAAGGGAAAATCCGCGCTGCCCTTCGCAAGGCCACGAGATTGACTCATTTGCCGCGACGCTTTTCTACAACGCGCCAAAGCGCGCGGCGGTGTACAGGGGGCGTTTATAAGCGGGGGCGCGCGCAAGGAACGTGCAACACTGCCTAGAATCCCGGCACCCATGAAATTGGCAACCTACTCCGATGGCTCGCGCGACGGGCAACTGGCGGTGGTCTCGCGCGACCTGACGCAAGCCCATTACGCAAGCGGCATCGCGGGCCGCTTGCAGACGGCGCTCGATGAATGGAACTTTTACGCACCGCAGTTGCAGGAGCTGGCCGCGCAGCTTGACGCGGGCAAGGCGCGCCATGCTTTTGCGTTCGATCCGGCGCGCTGCCTTGCGCCTTTGCCGCGCGCGTATCAATGGCTGGACGGGCGGCAGAACGGCGCCGCGCCGCGCGTGATCCAGTGCGCCAGCGACGCGCTGCTGGGCGCGCACAGCCCGATTGGCGCGGCGGACGAAAGCCAGGAGCCTGATTTCAGCGCGGGGCTGGCGGCCATTACCGGCGACGTGCCGCGGGGCGCTTTGCCCGATCAGGGGCAGGACGCGATCCGGCTGGTCACGCTGGTCAACGCCCTTTATTTGCGTGCTGGCCAGGAAGACGCCGCGCCGGTGGCTGCCGCCCTGGGGCCGGTGGCCGTAACGCCCGACGAATTGGGCGCGGCGTGGCGGGACGCGCGCGCCCGGCTGATTTTGAGCGTGACGGTCAATGGCCGCAAGCTGGGCCTGATCGAGATGGAACGGATGCGCTGGTCCTTTGGCGATTTGATCGCACATGCCGCGCGCGACCGTCCGCTGGTTGCGGGCACGATTGCCGGCAGCGGCGCAGTGCGCGGCGCGGAGGATGGCGCGCGCGGTTTCGTCAGTCTGGCCGAAAAGCGCGCCGCCGAACGCGCGCGGGAAGGCCAGCCGCATACGCCGTGGCTGCGCGCGGGAGACACCGTGCGCATCGACATGAAAGGCGCGGACGGCGCGCCGGTGTTTGGCGCGCTTGAGCAAAATGTCGTATAGGTGGCACAAGCCATCGCGCCATCGAACAAGGGACTGTTGAACCATGCTGAAACGATCTGCCAAACGCTTTTTAATGGCGGCCGCGCTGTTGGCGGCGGGCATGGATAGCCCGGTCTGGGCGCAAAGCGACCAACCCGCGCCCGCCGATCCGTGCGGCCTCAAGATTCAAGCCCCCTGGGTGCGCGCTACCGTGCCGGGGCAGCGCGGAACCGGCGCATTCATGCGGCTGACGGCAAGCCAGTCATGCCGCCTGATGGCCGTGCAAACCCCCATCGCAGGCGTGGCGCAAGTGCATCGCATGACGATGAAAGACGGCGTGATGCACATGCGCGCCCTTGAAAGCGCCTTGCCGCTGCCGGCGGGGCAGACCGTGACACTCGCGCCCGGCGGATTGCACCTGATGTTGATGGATTTGAAGCAGCCTGTGGCGGCGGGCGCGCCGGTGCCGATTACGCTGACCGTGCAGAACCAGCAAACCGGCGCGCGCGGCCAGATTACCCTCGACGCCCCGGTGCGCGCGCTTGACGCGGACAGCGCGGGCGCGGCGCCGGGCGGCAAGATGACCCGCGGCATGATGTCTTGAAGGCGGGGTAAGCTGACGAGTTC
>JAIRQU010000033.1 GCA_031256305.1 Burkholderiaceae bacterium | reverse complement strand
CTGATCCGCGCGCACGGCGTGGACGCGAACATCCTGCACGGGCAAATCGACGAGATTCAGGGCCAGCCGTTTGGCGCGCTGGCGGTGTACGTCAGCGGCCCGGCGCGGGCCGTGCGCGCAGTGGCCGCGGGCCTGGCCGGCGCGGGCGTGCAAGTGCGCGACGTGACAGACGCGCCGCAAACCCAGGTTTGAACAGAGGGAGGACTGAACCATGTTCCAGAACTTCAGCGGCGAAATGCTGGCGCTGTTCGGCCAATCGCTGTGGGAAACGGTGGTGATGGTCGGCATCTCCGGAGTGGTGGCGGCGCTGATCGGCGTGCCGCTGGGGGTAGCGCTGCGCCTGACCGACCGTGGCGGCGTGCTGCAAAACCGGGCCGTCAACGGCGTGCTGGGCGGCATCGTCAACGCGGTGCGCTCCACGCCCTTCATCATCTTGCTGGTGGCCATCATCCCGTTCACGCGGCTGATGACTGGCTCGTCCATCGGCACCGCGGCGGCCATCGTGCCGCTGACCATCGCCGCCGCGCCCTTTATCGCGCGGCTGGTGGAAACAGCATTGCGCGAGGTGGACGCGGGTCTGATCGAAGCCGCGCAGGCCATGGGCGCGACCACCGCGCAAATCGTGTTCAAGGTCCTGCTGCCCGAGGCCCTGCCGGGCATCGTCGCGGGCCTGACCATCACCTTCGTGACCCTGACCGGCTATTCGGCGATGGCCGGAGCCATTGGCGGCGGCGGCTTGGGCGATTTGGGCATCCGTTACGGCTACCAGCGCTTTTTGCCCGATGTGATGCTGGCTGTGGTGGTGGTGCTGATCGTATTCGTGCAGGCTGTGCAGAGTCTGGGCGATTGGGCGGTGCGGCGGCTTTCGCACCGCTGAGGCGTGGCGCGCCCCGTTCCTGAAGTTGTTACCTCGTTTCTACATGAAAGACTTGGTGTGTTCAAGAATCTAATGCTCTACCGCCTGGGCGCTGACTGGCCCAAGTCCGCCGCGCAGTGGGGCGAGGCGCTTGGGCACGAACCGTTTGCCCAGTGCGGGGCCACCCAGCCCAAGTCCGGCGGCTGGCTGCCCCCGCGTGGCCAGGCGCACGGCGCGCTGGTCGAGGCCATCGATGGCCAGTGGATCGCGCGCTACGCCATCGAAACCAAGGCCGTGCCCGCACAGGCGCTGCGCCGCTGGGTCGATGAAAGGGCACAGCATATCGAACAGACCAAAGGCCGCAAGCCCGGCAAGAAAGAACTGCGCGATCTGCGCGAGGATGCCTTGCTGGCCTTGCTGCCACAGGCATTCGCCCGTCGCAGCGAGATCGCCGTATGGCTGGCGCCCAAACGCCGCTGGCTGGCGCTGGACGCGGCCTCGCAGGCCAAGGCTGACGAAGTGATAGCCAGTCTGGCGCGCGTGGCCGGGTCGGGCTTTGCGGTCAACCTGCTGCAAACCGCGCAAACGCCGCAGGCGCTGATGACGGATTGGCTGCTGGCCGAAAAGCCTGGTGACACGCCCGCCGCGTTCAACATCGAGCGCGACTGCGAACTCAAAGCCAGCGGCGAGGAACCGGCTATCGTGCGCTTTACGCGGCACGAGCTGGCCACGCCAGAAGTGCGCCGCCATGTGCGCGAAGGCAAGCGTCCGGTGCGGCTGGCGCTGGGCTGGCAGGGGCGCATCGGCTTTACGCTGACGGAGAATTTGCAGATCAAGAAAATCCGCTTCGACGAAGGCGTTCTGGGCGATGCGCAAACGCCCGAAGAAGACCGCTTTGACGCCGACGCGGCGATTGCCACCGGTGAATTAACGGGCTTGATCGGCGATTTGATCGAAGCGTTGGGCGGCCAGGCGCAGGCTGGGGCGGCGGACGGTTCAGGCGCAAAGCCGCCGCCGGCGTAAACGGCGCGGCGTCAACAAAACTGCCGCTGCCAAAGGAATTCGTATAATAAAAAATTAAAGGAGATGGCATACCTCCTTTCTCTTAACCGCCCCTGCGGGGCTGATGATGCCTACCAAGCCCGACGCGGGCACGGTAGGCATTTTTCGTTTCTGGTTCGCGCCATGCCCGCCCGCCCGTTCCGCATTTTTTGACAAGGAGCCGGATGTGAAGCAATCGCTATACCTTTCCGTACTCGCGTGCGCTGCCGCAGCGGGCATTCTTGAACGCCAGACAGCGCGCAGGCGGCCATCCGCCGTTTTGACTGGCGTTTGTGATTAACGCTTTCCCGTTGCGCATATGTTGCAAGCTCTCAAATCTCTCTATACGCTGCACGCGGCATTTGCCGTGTGCCTGGGCGCCAGCGTGGGCGCGCTGACGCGCTGGCAGCTTGGGCTGTGGCTCAACCATCCTGGCGCGTGGCTGCCGTGGGGTACGCTGGCGGCCAACTTGATCGGCGGTTACGTTATCGGCGTGCTGGCGGGCGTGTTCCTGATCCATCCCGACATCAACCCGTTGTGGCGGCTGCTGCTGGTGACCGGCCTGATGGGGGGGCTGACCACCTTTTCGTCGTTCAGCGCCGAGGTGGTGGAGATGCTGGTCGAGCAGCGTTGGAGCACGGCGCTGTCCTCCATGCTGCTGCACGTGGGCGGCTCGTTCGCCTTGACCTATCTGGGCTTGCGCAGTGCACGCGCGGTTTTGCCCTGCGTGCATGGATAATGAATCGTCCATATATCTTTTCGTACATGAATAAAGGTCTGGTTATGCGGTTGCTTCGGTACATGAGCAGGGGATTGGCGGTGCGCCTGGCCCTGACTTGCTTTGCAGCGTTGTCTTTTGCCGCAGCCCGCGCGGATACGGTGAACGTGGCGGTCGCGGCCAACTTTGCCGCGCCGGCCAAAGCGTTGGCCGCAGTGTTGCGCCAGACCACCGGACATACGGCCAGCCTGAGTTTCGGGGCGACCGGCACTTTCACGGCGCAGATCGAAAACGGCGCGCCGTTTGATGTGCTGTTGGCCGCCGATACCCAAAGTCCCGCCAAGCTGCAAAGCGAAGGTCTGACCGTGCCCGGTTCGCGCCTGACTTACGCCATCGGGCGGCTGGCGCTGTGGTCTGCGCAACCGGGCCTGGTTGATGACCAGGGCAGGGTGCTCGGCGGCGGGCGGTTCGACAAGCTGGCCATCGCCAATCCCAAACTCGCGCCCTATGGCCAGGCGGCGATGCAGACGCTGGAAAAACTGGGCCTGACGGCCCAACTCACGCCCAAACTGGTGCTGGGCGAGAGCATCGGCCAGACGTACCAGTTTGTTGCCAGCGGCAATGCGCCGCTGGGGTTTGTCGCGCTCTCGCAAGTGATGGCCGGCGGCAAGCCGGTGGCGGGCGGTTCGCTGTGGGTAGTGCCTGAGGATTTGCACGCGCCCATCGTGCAGGACGCGGTGCTGCTCAAGCGCGGCGCGGACAACCCGGCGGCCCGCGCCTGGATGGCGCTGTTGCGCTCGCCCGCGGCGCAAAAGGTGCTACGCGATTACGGCTACGCCGCGCCGGATCGTTGACCGCAACCTGAGCACATGGACGCCGCGAGCCTGGCCGCGATTGGCTTGTCGGTCAAGCTGGCCGCCGCGACCACGGCGATCCTGCTGCTCTTGGGCACGCCGCTGGCCTGGTGGCTGGCGCGCGGGCGATCATCGGGCGGCCTGGGCTGGCTGCGCACGCCGGTGCGCGCGCTGATCGCGCTGCCGCTGGTGCTGCCGCCGTCGGTGCTGGGCTTTTATCTGCTGCTGGCGCTGGGGCCGCACGGGCCGCTGGGGCGCGTTACGCAAGAACTGGGCTGGGGCACGCTGGCGTTTACCTTCTGGGGGCTGCTGATCGGGTCGATCGTGTATTCACTGCCGTTCGTGGTACAGCCCATCGTCCAGGCGTTCGAGG
>JAIRQU010000134.1 GCA_031256305.1 Burkholderiaceae bacterium | reverse complement strand
GTGGAGGAGTTCTACGATGCCGAAATCGAACGGCGCCAAGCCGCCGCCGCCGTCCGGCAAGGCTTTGCCATTGCCGACCATGCGTTGAGCCTGTACGCGCATTGCACGCGCGCCGCCTGCCCGTACCGCGCCAGCGGCGCGCGGGTAGAGGCTCCCCGCGGTTAGCCGGGTTTTTGCACCTGCGGGCAGGGTATCTGGAAACGTTCGCGCTCTTGCGGCGTGGCGCCCAGGCGCACCGCCGTGAGGCACCCGCCCCAGAGGCAACCGGTGTCCAGCCCGATCGCGTCGGCGCGGTTGAACCAGCCTAGCGTGGACCAATGGCCGAAGGCGATCACGACGTCGCGCGTCTGGCGCAAGGGGACATCGAACCACGGCAGCAAGCCTGGCGGCGCGGTGTCGGCACCGCCCTTGGCCTTGAAGTCCATGCGCCCGTCGGGCGTGCAAAAGCGCAGGCGCGTGAGTGCGTTGACGATGACGCGCAAGCGATCCGGGCCGCGCAGCGCGCCATCCCAGTGGTCGGGTTCGTTGCCGTACATGACGGTCAGGAACGCGCTCCAGCCGGGACTGCGCAGCGCGTCCTCGACCTCGCGCGCCAGCGCCAGCGTTTGCTGGAGCGTCCACTGTGGCAGCACGCCGGCATGCACCATCAGCACGTCCGCCTCGTACAGCGCCAGGGGGCGTTGGCGCACCCAGTCGAGCAGCGCTGCGCGGTCGGGCGCATTCAGGATGTCATCCAGCGTATCGCCGTGATGCAGTTTGCGGATGCCTTGCGCGGCGGCCAGCAGGTGCAGATCATGGTTGCCCAGCACGCAAGCCGCCGCGCCTTGCAGCGCCATCACGCGCCGCAGCACGGCCAGCGAATCGGGGCCGCGGTTGATCAGATCGCCCAGCAGCGCCAGCCGGTCGCGGCTGGGCGAGAAGGCGATGGCATCGAGCAGCCGGCCCAGCGCCGCGTCGCAACCTTGCACGTCGCCAATCAAGTAAAGTGCCATATACCCGATTGTGATCGGGATACCCCTATGTCATGGATGTTCTGCTGATCGTTTTGCTGACGCTGTGCAACGGCCTGTTCGCCATGTCGGAGATGGCGCTGGCGGCCAGCCGCAAGGCGCGTCTGGAAGCTATGCGGGAAGCCGGCGACAGGGGCGCGGGCGCGGCGCTGGCGTTGATGGAGGAGCCAACCCATTTCCTCTCCACCGTGCAGGTGGGCATGACGCTGGTCGTGCTTATCAACGGTCTGGTGGGCGAGGCTGCGTTCCGCGCGCCGCTGGCGGCCGATCTGACCGCGCTGGGGTTGCACGCGCACGCGGCGGGCGCGGCGGCCACGGTTATCGTGGTGGCCGTTATTACCTTTGTCACCATCGTTTTCGGCGAGCTGGCGCCCAAGCGCATCGGTCAGCTTTTCCCGGAGACCGTGGCGCGCTGGGTCGCCCAGCCGATGACCTGGATGGCGACCCTCGCCAAACCTTTCGTGGCCTTGCTGGCATTGAGCACGCAGGGTGTTTTGAAGCTGCTGCGCGTTGATGCCGCGCACGAGCGCACCGTGACTGCCGCGGAAATTTCCGCCAGCCTGGAAGAGGGCGTGGACGCCGGTCTGATCGAGGCGCAAGAGCATCAAATGGTGCGCAACGTTTTCCATTTGGACGACCGGCCGTTGACCTCGCTGATGGTGCCGCGCGGCGATATCGAATGGCTGGAGGCGGGCATTACCGCGCGCGAGGCGCTCGCTTATGTCGCCGGGCATGGCGAAAAAGGCGCGCATTCGTGGTATCCCGTATGCCGAGGCGGTTTGGACGAGGTTATCGGCGTTATTTCAGTGGCGCGTTTACTCGATCTGTATCGCATGTCCGGTCAGGCGTTGGAGCAGTACGTTACGCCAGCGGCTTTTGTGCCCGAAACCTTGAGCGGTTTGGAATTACTCGAACAACTGCGCCATCGCTCCGGACGGCTGGTTTTCGTGGTGGACGAATATGGCGTGGTGCAGGGCCTGATGACGCCGCACGATTTGCTCGAAGCGATAACCGGCGAACTCAAGCCCGGCGCGTTGCTGGATGCCTGGGCCACGCCGCGCTCCGACGGCTCATGGATACTGGACGGTCTGATGCCCGTGAGCGAACTCAAGGCGCGCCTGCAAATCAAGGAATTGCCACTGGAAGATAAGGGCTTGTATAACACCCTGGCGGGGTTGTTGCTGGCTTGTACCGGCCATTTGCCCACGGCCGGCGAGCGCATCGTTTGCGCAAACTGGATTTTCCAGATCGTTGCGCTGGAAGGCCGCCGCATCGACCGTATTCTGGCGCTGCCAGCGCCGAAAATTCCATGCGATCAGAATTGATTTGCGCATGGCCCTCCAAGTATGGTATATTCCGTGCATCGTTATTTCTTCACGATCCAGCTAACTGATGAAAGGATTTAATCATGGCTAGCCTACAGGAACTTTTGAAACAGCAGCAAATGCTGGCGCTTCAGATTGAGGATGCTCGCCGCAGCGAAATTGCGGAAGTCCTCGCCAAAATCCGCGCCCAGGTGCAGCAGTACAGTCTTACGGTCAATGACGTATTTCCCGGCGGCGGGCGGCACCGGGGTAAAGCGTTGGGTAAAGTGGCCCCTAAATACCGCGATCAGGCTTCCGGCAAGACGTGGACGGGCCGCGGCAAGGCGCCCAAGTGGATTGAGGGCCGGGATCGTTCCCAGTTTTTGATTTGATCCATCATCCGGGTTCCCATTGAACCTGGAGCGCCCCTCAGGGGGCGCTTTTTTACGGGTGTTCCTTGGCCCTTCGGTTTCGCGCACCAGAGCCAGCGATGCCAATCTCCCTATGCCCACCGGTCTTTTGTCCGGGCGCGGATAATTGGACGGAACTCTCAATTTTCATAGGAGCGCATCTCATGGACGCCAGCACCCGGCAACACATTGAGCAGATTGTCAAAGGTCACGACATCGTGCTCTTCATGAAAGGCACCGCGCAGTTTCCGATGTGCGGCTTTTCCGGCCGCGCGGTGCAAACCCTCAAGGCCGCCGGCGTTAATCCGCGTCAGTTCACCACCGTCAACGTGCTCGAAGATGAAGCCGTGCGCCAGGGCATCAAGGAATACAGCAACTGGCCCACCATCCCGCAGCTTTACGTCAAGGGCGAGTTTATCGGCGGTTCGGACATCATGACCGAGATGTACGAATCCGGGGAATTACAGCGCTTGGTTGGACAGGCAATTTGAAGTTGCCTGAAAAACCAGCCGGCAAGAATTTTGTTGCCCGCATCCAATCCAGTGACACGGGGTGCGTCTTGAGGTTGCCGGAGACGGTTCTGTCCGCGTTAAGGCTCACCGTGAGCAAACTACGGCACGTATTTCAACATCTTCTACGCTAGGGTATTTCCCGTAGCCGTCAAATCAGTTCTACGCTGGGTATATCTATATCCAAGTCCGCTGTCTACAACCACCTTGCCCGTTGCGCGCGTGGCCCATGTGAACTGGGCGCAAGTTCAGCTCTTGAGCGATCAACATCTGCAAGAGCGGCTGTACCCGCCGGCGGCGCGCTAGGGGCACCTAGCTTGAACGCACTATGTTACATTCATCAAGAGTTGCGTCGTCCGGCGTGACGTTGCTACAGGCGGCCAAGCACTGGATTTTGGCGCGTGTGCGCAACCAGAGCTTTTGTAGTCTGGCCGATCTCAACGGCACGATTGCCACCTTGCTTATCGCGGTCAACCATCGTCGGTTCAAAAGCCGCCGCCGCCCAGCTCGATGCGCCATTGCTGCGCTCACTTCAAGAGCGGGCGCGTCCTTGATTACTAGGTTGAACTCAATGGCCACTATGACTCGATGCCTCACACCCTGATTGGTGAGCCGGTGCAGTTACGTATTCCCGCCGACACGCTTGAGGTCTTGCACAACAACATGTTGATCAACTGCGCGCATGACGCCTGGATGGGATGTTCGCAACCTTCAACGACGCGGCCATCCAGGGGGCAGCCAGCCTATTGAACTTCGAGCAGTTCCTGTCCTGCTGGTGCAGCGCGAGGCTGCGGCTGGCGCAATTTGATCTACTGCTCAACGACGATTGGGGTCTGACGCCTATTGTGCCGCGCCGAGAGAGGCGACCTGCTGGAGTTGCTCGACAACTGCGTCGGCGCGCACTCAACGCTTATTACTTCCCAATTACCCATATCGGCCTGGCAGATCTGGCTTAATGAACCAACCTTGGCCGATATGGAACGGTGTCCGCGATGAAAATGAAATCACTGCTCACGCGCAGAATTGGCTGCGCTGTAGCGCGAGCGGGCTTATGCCTATTCCTTCATTACCGAATCCCACGGCCAACTTCTTGTATTGGGTATAGTCTGCTTCGTGCAGCACTACATTCTTGCGCCTCTTGGCGTGGGGAGACGTGACAATTGAAACAAAACCATTCTTTTCCAAATGCGCCAAGCAACTTTCAGCGCCGCTGACCTTCTTGATAAAGCTCAACTTTATGGCAGAGGCCGAGAAGGCATTCAACTTTGGTTTATTTCGCATCTCTTGCCAGTCATGGAATCAACTTGCCAGCAATTACCCCATGAGACTTTTCAGCGCCGGGCGCGTTTACATGACGGAGGATGGGGCCGATGTTTCTGATGCCGTCCGGGTCTATCACTGCGATCAGGTTCTTGCAGCGGGAATTTCTAATTTTGCCCGCTTGGCCCGGAGAGTTCGCTTGGATTTCTGATGAACCTTGGATGTGCGGTCAAACGGGTAAGCTCGTGTAGCCCTCAATGTCTGAAATGCCGCACCCCGGTAAAGACCATCGCCATGCCGCGCTCGTCGGCGGCCTTTATCACTTCCTGGTCGCGCATCGAACCGCCGGGCTGGATCACACAGGCCGCGCCCTGGTCGATGACCACATCCAGTCCGTCGCGGAAAGGGAAGAAGGCGTCGCTGGCCACTGCCGCGCCCTGTAGCGACAGCCCGGCGCTGGCGGCCTTCAGGCTGGCAATGCGCGCCGAATCAACGCGGCTCATCTGGCCCGCGCCCACGCCCAGGGTCATGCCGCCGCCGCAAAACACAATGGCGTTGCTCTTGACAAAGTGCGCCACCTTCCAGGCAAAGCGCAGGTCTTGCAGTTGCGCCTCGGTCGGCTGTTTCTGGGTGACGACCTTGAGCGCCGCCGGGTCCAGGTCAAGCGTGTCGCTGGTCTGGATCAGCAGGCCCGATCCGACGCGCTTGGCTTCCTGCGCGTTCTGGCCGCGCGCCCAAGGCGTTGCACCATCGGGCCGCACATCGGCCAGCGGGATGCGCAGCAGGCGCACGTTGGCCTTGGCCTGAAAAACCGCGCGCGCATCGGGCGTGAAGTCGGGGGCCATCAGCACTTCGATGAATTGCTGGGTCA